>NZ_JBMDWJ010000122.1:0-12596 GCF_048595215.1 Siphonobacter sp. | reverse complement strand
TTAAAGTGGACGAAGTACAAACCTTCAAGGGTACGCTCAAACTCAACGCCAGCGACATCTACGAACTTAACTACATTCTGGACAATGCCGAGATTTACAACGGCGAATAAGTCCATCTACGTTCCTTTGTATCTTTGCCCCACCCCTAGCGGTGGGGTTTTTTCTTTGCTCTAACGGATTGTTCATGAAGTTCCTACGCCTCATTACCAAGATTTCCCTGGCTCTTATTGTTCTTATTCTTCTGATTTTAGCGGTTACTATGACGACCGTTGACGAAACGCCCTATACCGCTACCGAAGCGTATCAGCAAACCCAGCAGAATTTTCAACGCGTCGATCAACAACTGGCTTCGCAGCGAGTAGATACTACCGGCCCTACCCTAAATGTTGGTTGGGCGAAGGCGACCATCACACCCAGCTACGCAACCCCGTTGGCGGGTTACGGCACCCGCCGGGGCAAAGTGTCTACCGGTGTACGGGATTCGCTGTGGGTACGGGCTTTCGTCTTTGATAACGGCAAAACCCGTACGGCTTTGATTGCCTCCGATTTGCTCATCGTCCCTCCTACGGTTGTAGCCGCCGTGCAGGCACAATGGCCGAAGAATCTGGGTTTCCCGGCGGATCGCATTTACTACGGAGCCATTCATAGCCACAATAGTGCGGGCGGCTGGCAGGCAGGCGTGGGTAGCGAACTGATTGCGGGAAACTACAATCCCGAAGTAGAAACGTTTCTGGCGAAACAAATTATTACAGCCATTACGGAGGCTACGCAACGCCTAGCTCCTACTGAAATAGGATACGGAGAAATCAGTGAGCCTAATCGCATTGAAAACCGTTTAGTCGGAAATGAAGGTACGGTTGATAGCCTCATTCGGATGCTTAAATTCAAGAAAGCTACGGGTGAAACGGCTCTACTGGTGACGTACGCGGCTCATGCAACACTGCTCAAAGACGAAAACCTCGTAGTATCGCGAGATTATCCCGGCATTCTGGTGGATTCTCTGGAAAAAGAAACGGTGGATTTTGCGGCTTACATGGCCGGAGCCGTGGGCTCCATGCGGCCCAAGACCGAAGGCCAGACCGACGATGAGGAAATGAACAACCAGGCCCGGGCTTTACTCGGCGACATTGAAAAAGCGTACGGGACCTTGCCCACTCAAAAAGCCCGCGAATTAGAATTTGTCAGCCTTCCCCTGGGATTACGTCAACCTCAGCTCCAAATTGCCAAAGGCTGGAAACTTCGCCCGTGGGTCTTTAACTGGCTCTTTGGAAAGGCCGAAGCCGATCTGAAAGCCTTACGCATTGGTCAGACGGTATTACTGGGAATGCCATGTGATTTTTCCGGTGAATTAGTGACAGACTTCTCAGAGGTTGTACAACAACGAAACCAGCACCTCATCGTAACCAGTTTTAATGGGTATTACATCGGTTATGTAACGCCCGACAAGTACTGGACCCGCGACACCTACGAGAGCGTGGCCATGAATTGGTTTGGCCCCAATACGGGTAGTTATTTCGTCGAAACGGGTCGTAAACTTTTAAATAAACTGTGAAAAAGTAGCAATTTCCAGGAATGAGGTTAGAATAATCTAAAATTATTTAGAAAGATTCTAAAATCCTCAGAAGATTGGGAAAGACGCCGGGAAATACGATTTTTGTAAGTAAAGAAAGTACAATTTTAATATCGAGTCTGATTCAGACTTTACTTATAATAATCACCCGTACCTCGTTTCCTATGGCTTCACTTCCCGCGGATTTTGCACCTGTCCTTGTACAATTTATTGCGGCTTCCGGATTCATCGGAATGACAATGCTGGCGACTCACTTGCTTACGGGTCGTCGTAAAAGCAGTAGTACCCTTAGAAAAGAAGATCCCTGGGAGTGCGGTATCCCCGTTTACGGTGATGCCCGGGCTCCTATTTCCGTTAAATACTTTTTAACGGCTATTCTTTTCGTGCTTTTTGATGTGGAAATCATCTTTATGTACCCCTGGGCGGTCAACTTCCTCAAGTTCCGAAACGCAGGATTAGGCACGCTGGTATTTGGGGAAATGATCGTTTTTATGCTCCTGCTGCTGGCAGGTTTCTATTACGTAATTAAAAAGGGCGTATTGAAGTGGGATCAGGACTAAGGTCTTGCCCCTGTGCTGCGTCCCCTGAACAGTATTCCAACTATGAGCGATAGACCCAATAATATCAAAATTGTAGATGCTCCGGACGGCTACGGCGGTTCGGGTTTCTTTGCTACTTCGTTTGAAAAAGTAATTGCTCTGGCCCGCAGCAACTCGCTCTGGCCCTTGCCCTTTGCTACTTCTTGCTGCGGCATTGAATTCATGGCTACGATGGGAGCTACGTATGATCTGGCCCGCTTTGGGTCGGAACGTCCGAGCTTCTCGCCCCGGCAATCCGACATGCTGCTGGTGATGGGTACCATCGCCAAGAAAATGGCTCCGATTGTACGGCAGACGTACATTCAGATGGCTGAACCCCGCTGGGTGATTGCCGTGGGAGCCTGTGCTTCGTCGGGCGGCATTTTCGATACGTATTCGGTGCTTCAGGGTATTGACCGTATTGTTCCCGTCGATGTATACGTCCCCGGTTGCCCTCCCCGACCCGAGCAGATTCTCGATGGGGTGATGCAATTACAGGAGATCGTTAAAAACGAGCCGCTGCGTCGTCGGGATTCTGACGAGTACAAAGCATTGCTCGAATCGTACGGAATTATCAAATAGCTACGGCTTCATTCCCTCGTTGAAAACTACTTATGCTTAGTAATCAAGAAATTGCCGACGATCTGTTGGCTCAATACGGTGATAAGATTGCGGGGTTTGAAGAGCATCACGAAATCATGAGTGTCTTTACGACCGTCGAGACGGCCAAGCCCATGATTGCGTATTTGTATAACCACCCAACGTTTAAATTCCAATATCTTACCGATTTGGCCGGTATTCACTACCCGGATAATACGGGTGGTGAGCTGAGTGTGGTCTATCACCTCCACAGCTGGACGCACAATCATCGCATTATGATCCGGATTTTCGTTCCCATCGAAGCTCCGGACGTTCCTACGATCATTGACCTGCATAAGAGTGCTAACTGGATGGAGCGGGAAGCGTACGATTTCTTCGGTTTAAATTTTGTTGGTCACCCGAACTTGATTCGGATTCTGAACATCGAGGAAATGGATTACTTTCCCATGCGGAAAGAATATCCGCTGGAAGACGCGACCCGCCAGGACAAAATCGACGCCCTTTTTGGCCGCTAGGCGGATTCCCGCGGGCGATGCTCCCTTGGAACTCCACTGACCTCAATGCAGCGAACTGCTAAAAAGCCTAATCCGATGAGCGAAACCAACACAAATAATACATTAACCCAGCGAGATCAGCCAGCCGTTATGGGTCCGCAGGTAGGAAACCTGGCCCTAAAGGATGGTGTACCGTTGATTGCGGAAGACGGTCGCGAACTTACCACCCTCAACCTTGGACCAACGCACCCTTCCACGCACGGGATTTTCCAGAATATTCTAACGATGGACGGTGAGAAGATCGTTTCGGGCGTACCGACGATTGGCTACATTCACCGGGCTTTCGAAAAAATAGCTGAACGCCGCCCCCTGTACCAGATTACCACGCTGACCGACCGGATGAACTACTGTTCTAGTCCGATCAACAACATGGGCTGGCACATGACGGTCGAGAAATTACTCGGTATTGAAGTACCTAAACGGGCTCAGTACATCCGGGTGATCATGATGGAACTGGCCCGTATTGCCGATCACCTCATTTGTAACTCCATTCTGGGCGTAGATTCCGGAGCCTTTACGGGCTTTCTGTACGTCATGCAGAAACGCGAGGAAATTTACGAGATCTACGAAGAAATGTGCGGAGCCCGTCTGACGACCAATATGGGTCGTTTCGGGGGAATGGAGCGGGATTTATCCAACGAAGCCATTCGTAAAATCCGTGAATTCATTCGTAGCTTCCCACCCGTGATGCAGGAGTTTGAGAAGATGCTGAATCGCAACCGTATTTTCATTGATCGTACGGTGGGCGTGGGTCCGGTATCGCAGGAAATGGCCCTTCAGTATGGCTTCAGCGGTCCAAACCTGCGAGCCGCGGGCATTGATTATGACGTACGGGTGATGAGTCCGTACTCTTCTTACCAGGATTTTGACTTTGATATTCCCGTTGGTTACTCGGGCGATACCTACGATCGCTTCATGGTACGCAACGGAGAAATCTGGGAGAGCTTTAAAATCATCCAGCAGGCTGTAGAAAACCTGCCCGAAGGCCCCTTCCACGCCGATGCTCCAGAGTACTACCTCCCCCCCAAGCAGGAAGTGTATCGCAACATGGAAGCTCTCATCTATCACTTCAAGATCGTGATGGGTGAAATCCCGATTCCCGTGGGCGAGGTGTACCATGCCGTTGAAGGCGGCAATGGAGAACTGGGTTTCCACCTGATTTCGGACGGCGGCCGGAGTCCCTACCGACTGAAAATGCGGCGACCCTGCTTCATTTTTTATCAGTCTTACCCTGAATTATGCAAGGGCGTTACGTTGTCCGATGCCATCATTATCATGAGTAGCATGAACGTAATTGCCGGTGAATTAGACGCTTAACCTCCCATGCTTGAAACAAAACCTCGCATCGAATTCACGCCGGAACGGCTGGAACGAGCCAAAGAAATAATAACCCATTATCCCGAAGGCCGGCAAAAATCGGCTCTGCTCCCGCTCCTGCACCTGTTACAGGAACAGGAAGGCTGGACGCCTGCGGAAGGGATGGATTATGTTGCCGAATTGCTGGGTATACAGCCCATTGAAGTATACGAAGTGGCGACGTTTTACACCATGTACCACCTCGAACCCGTCGGCAAGCACGTCATCGAATACTGCCGAACCGGTCCTTGTATGCTGATGGGGGGTGAAGAAGTCTACGCCCATTTGAAGCAGAAAATCGGTGCTCAGGACGGCGAAACTTCGGCCGATAAGCTATTCACGATCAAGCCCGTGGAATGTCTGGCCGCCTGCGGCTGGGGTCCCTGCTTTCAAATTCGCGAAAAGTATTACACGCACCTAACGATTGAGAAAGTAGACGAAATTATTGATGAACTCAAGAAATAGTTTTCAGTCTTCAGTTGGCCGTTTTCCGTGCAAAATCACCCTCCATCGAAAACGAACAACTGAAAACCGAAAACTGAAAACTATGCATTATGTCGCTTCCTAAGATCCTTACGGCTCACGCCCACCTTCCGGGGATTGAGACCTTTGATGTATACCGCAAAAACGGAGGTTATGCCGCCGTAGAAAAAGCCATCAAAACCATGACGCCCGACGAAGTGGTGGAAGAAGTAAAAAAATCGGGCGTTCGTGGTCGCGGCGGGGCGGGTTTTCCGATGGGTATGAAGTGGTCGTTTCTGGCGAAACCCGAAGGCGTTCCCCGCTATCTGGTTTGCAATGCCGATGAATCAGAGCCCGGTACCTTTAAGGATCACTGGCTGATGAAAACCATCCCGCATTTGCTGATTGAAGGCATGATTGTATCCAGCTACGCTCTGGGAGCTAATGCTAGTTACATCTACGTGCGAGGCGAGCTGATGTACGTGGTTCGCATTCTCGAAAAAGCCATTGCGGAGGCCAAAGCGGCCGGTTTTCTCGGAAAAAATATCCTGGGTTCGGGCTACGATCTCGAACTCTACGTACAACCTGGTGGCGGAGCGTATATCTGCGGTGAAGAAACGGCTCTGCTCGAATCGCTAGAAGGCAAACGGGGAAACCCCCGAAATAAACCTCCTTTTCCTGCGGTCAAGGGTCTGTATCAATGCCCAACGGTAGTTAATAACGTCGAGTCCATTTCTACGACTTCCTGGATTGTCAATAACGGAGGCGATGCTTACGCGGCCATCGGAATTGGCCGTTCGACGGGCACGAAACTGATTTCGGCTTCCGGTCACCTCAAAAAACCGGGCGTCTACGAAATTCCGCTGGGTCTGCCCGTACAGGAATTTATCTACTCTGACGAATGGTGCGGTGGTATTCGCGACGGTCACCATTTGAAAGCGGTGGTAGCGGGAGGGTCGTCCGTACCCATTCTACCCGCCGCGATGTTACTAAAAACCGCTGCGGGTGAAGATCGCCTGATGTCCTACGAATCCCTGGCCGACGGTGGCTTTGCTACGGGGACCATGATGGGTTCGGGGGGATTTATTGCCATGGACGAAACGACCTGTATTGTGCGGAATACCTGGAATTTCAGCCGTTTCTATCACCATGAATCCTGCGGTCAGTGTTCACCCTGCCGCGAAGGTACGGGCTGGATGGAGAAGGTCCTCCACCGCATTGAACACGGCCACGGCTCCATGCACGACATTGACTTGCTGGTGGATGTAGCCAAGAAAATTGAAGGCAATACTATTTGTCCGCTGGGAGATGCAGCCGCCTGGCCCATCGCCTCGGCCATCCGGCATTTCCGGGACGAATTTGAATGGCACATTACCAATCCGCAAGAAGCGACGCGTCCCGGTGCGGTATTCAAAGGCCACATGGAACTGGTTTAATGAAGGAATGAGTGAGTGCGTTATTCTATCATTCGCTCATTCGATCATTCATTCATTCAAAATTGTAATGACATGAAAGTTACGATTGATAATATTACCATTGAAGTCGAGCCGGGTACGACCATTCTTCAGGCGGCCCGGAAGATTGGTCCAGAAGTAGCTCCGCCGGCCATGTGTTACTACGAGCCGTTAAAGGCTTCGGGTGGTAAGTGTCGGGCCTGCCTGGTGAAAGTAACGGCGGGTTCGGAAAAAGACCCCCGCCCCATGCCCAAGCTGGTGCCTTCCTGCATTACGCAGGTTCAGGATGGTATGATTGTGGAAAATACCGTGAACGAACAAGTACTCGAAACGCGGAAAGGCATCGTTGAATTTCTGTTACTGAATCATCCCCTCGACTGCCCCATTTGCGATCAGGCCGGGGAATGCCACTTGCAGGACTTTTCCTTCCAGCACGGAGTTCAGCAGACACGCTACGAAGAAGAACGCCGGACCTTTGAAAAACAGGATCTTGGGCCGAATATTCAGTTGCACATGACCCGCTGCATCCTGTGTTATCGTTGCGTATTCACGGCCGATCAGATTACCGGCAAACGCGTACACGGGGTACTGAATCGCGGCGATCATGCGGAGATTTCAACGTACATCGAAAAAGCGATTGACAATGATTTTTCCGGAAATGTGATCGACGTGTGTCCCGTAGGTGCCCTAACGGACAAGACCTACCGCTTCAAAAACCGGGTCTGGTTTACCAAGCCCGTTGATGCTCACTGTGACTGCGAAAAGTGCTCAGGGAAAGTCACGCTCTGGTATCGGGGCGATGAGGTGATCCGGGTTACGGCTCGTAAAAACCAGTGGGGCGAAGTACTGGATTTCATCTGCAATACCTGTCGATTCGAACGCAAAAATACCGCAGACTGGACCATTGAAGGGCCCACGAAGGTGGCTCGTCATTCGGTAATTTCCGCCAACAAGTACGGAGCCAACAAGATCGTTCCGGAGTTTGCCCGTCGTCTGGCGGCTTCACAGTACAAAGACGTTCACGAAGAACGCGACACCAGCCAACTGAACATCAAGCAGTTGCCGGAAGAACGTTTTAAAGCATTAAGTCCACCCGCAGGCGAATCCGCCGTCGCAGGTATACGGTCAATTCAAAACTGGGCGGAGGATAAGTAATGTTGTTCGTTGATTGTTCTTAGTTGTTGGAAGTTGTATAGATGACAAAATCTTCATTGACTCGAGAATCCTTAATGGATCACTCAACCAATAACAGTCAACTAATAACCATCAACTAGAAAAAAGATGGATATATTCTGGATCAAAGCAATCATCATTCTGGTCATTTTTGGGCTTTCGCTCTTTGTGGCTATGTATTCGACCTGGGCCGAGCGTAAAGTAGCCGGTTACATGCAGGATCGTCCGGGACCGAACCGGGCGGGTTGGGGTGGTTTGTTACAACCCCTTGCCGACGCCGGAAAGATGTTTTTCAAGGAAGATTTCATTCCCGCACAAGCCAACAAATGGCTCTTCATTGCTGGCCCCTGTCTGGCGATGTTGACCGCCCTGTTGTCTTCGGCGGTGATTCCCTTCGGGGATACCCTCCGCATCGACGGTCAGGAAATTCAGGTGCAGGGTATTGAGGTGAACATTGGTATTCTCTGGGTGTTCGGTATCGTTTCGCTGGGCGTCTACGGGGTGATGGTGGGAGGTTGGGCTTCCAACAACAAATTCTCGCTGCTGGGAGCCATTCGGGCTGCTTCACAAAACATCAGTTACGAGCTGGCTCTGGGTTTATCGCTCATCGCGGTGATTATGATGACGGGCAGTTTATCCGTTCGGGACATCGTTAACACTCAGCACGGCGGAGGCTGGAATATTCTCTTTCAGCCGCTGGGTTTCGTTATTTTCCTGACCTGTGCCTTTGCCGAATGTAACCGTACGCCCTTCGACTTACCCGAATGCGAGGCCGAGCTGATTGGCGGTTATCATACGGAATACTCGTCGATGAAACTGGGCTTTTACCTGTTTGCCGAATATGTAAACATGTTCGTATCGTCCTGCGTGGTATCGGCCCTGTACTTCGGTGGTTTCAACTATCCGTTTATGGATAAAGTCGCGGAAGCACTGGGTAATGATGCCACGGGTCACAATATCGCCACGGCTATTGGGTTCTTTGCCTTCATCGCCAAGGCTTTATTCTTCGTATTCTTCTTCATGTGGGTACGCTGGACGTTGCCTCGTTTCCGATATGATCAACTCATGAATCTGGGCTGGAAGAGCTTAATCCCCCTTTCCATCCTTAACATCATCGTTACCGGTATCGGCCTGATGTTCAACCTTCGCTGGTTCAGCTGGGTAGCCGTCGTCATTATCGTAGCCGTCGTAGCCGTACAGGCTGCCATGAAGCCCAAAGCCGCCAGAGGTATTCTGGAAGCTGCACCCGTGCGATAAGTTTTCCGTTGACTGTTTGCTGTTTTCAGTTGTTGAGTACCAAACGTATCTCTTACTGAATTTATAAACTGTCAACTGAAAACCATCAACTGAAAACTACTAGATCATGCAACTCACTAATCGAGCAAAGAAGATAGATAAGAGCGAAATGACGCTGGCCGAACGGATGTACCTTCCGGCCATTGCTGGCGGCATGGCTATTACGCTCAAACACTTTTTCAAGAAAAAACCGACCATTAACTACCCCGAACAGAAACGGTATCTGGGTCCCGTATTTCGGGGTCAGCACATTCTGAAAAAGGACGAAGCTGGTCGCGAACGCTGTACCGCCTGTGGCCTTTGTGCGGTAGCCTGTCCGGCAGAAGCCATTTCGATGGTAGCGGCCGAACGGAAAGCCGGGGAAGAAAACCTGTATCGAGAAGAGAAATACGCGGCGGTTTACGAAATCAATATGCTCCGCTGTATTTTCTGCGGTTTCTGCGAGGAAGCCTGCCCCAAACAGGCCATCTACCTTCGCCACGACCAGTTTGTACCCGTATTCATGAGCCGGGATGAGGTGATTTATGGAAAAGATCGCCTGGTGGAAGATATGAGTAGCCGGTATTTGCGGGAAGGCTGGAAGTAATTTGTTTATTCGTTAAAAATCGATCCTTCGTTACGTTATGTCAGCTGATAAAATCTGGTACCTTCTGACGGCCCTGACCATCATCTTTGCGTTGGCGGTCATTCTGGTCCGAAACCCCATGTACAGTGTACTTTGTCTGGTCTTAACTTTTCTGTGCCTTTCCTGTCACTATATCTTACTCAATGCCCAGTTTCTGGCCGTAGTCAATCTAATTGTCTACGCCGGAGCCATTATGGTACTCTTTCTCTTCGTAGTCATGTTCCTGAACCTGCGGGAGTATAGGGAAGAAACCAAGAGTAATCTCCAGAAGGTGGCGGCCTTTGTAGTAGGCATCGCTATTCTGGGAGCCATTGTCATGGCGGTGCGGCGTCTGCAATATCCGATGCCTTCTCCCGAGAAGTTTGATATTCGTACGGGTTACGTAGAAGTACTCGGAGAAACATTATTCATGGATTATCTGCTTCCATTTGAGCTGGTTACGATCCTGTTTTTTGTAGCCATGGTTGGAGCGGTCATGCTGGGTAAACGCGAAAAAGGCGAGCGGCATTTCTAAAATTATACGGGAACCCTTCCCTAAAGACCTCGTAACCCCCATCGGATTACGGGGTTTTTCTTTTATTGCTCAGTCCTTTTTCGGTTTTTTGCGATTCCTTACTAGACAATACGTTAAGACTGAAAGTCTTGACCGCTAAACATTCCAGCATTACGCATGAAATTGTGGCAAAAAGAAGGCGTTTCGACTTCTGAAAAAATAGAAAAATTTACCGTAGGTCGGGATCGGGAAATGGACCTGTACCTCGCCCCTTTCGATGTACTGGGCAACCTGGCTCACGCCCGAATGCTGGCCTCGGTGAATCTGCTAGAGCAGCAGGAACTGGCAGACCTTGAACAGGAACTGAAGGAAATTTACGCTCAGATTCAGGCCGGAAATTTTGAGATTGAAGACGGTATTGAAGACGTCCATTCGCAGGTAGAGCTGATGCTGACGCGAAAGCTTGGCGACGTAGGAAAGAAAATTCACTCGGGCCGCAGTCGGAATGATCAGGTACTGGTGGATTTGAAACTCTTCACCCGGGACCGGCTGGAACTGATTACCAAGGAAACCAAACGCGTTTTCGACGTACTGATCCAACGATCTGAACAGCATAAAAACGATCTGTTACCGGGCTATACGCACCTTCAGATTGCCATGCCTTCGTCATTCGGACTGTGGTTTGGGGCTTACGCCGAATCACTGACGGATGATGTAGCTTTACTCCAGACCGCGTACCGTTTTGCCAACCGCAACCCGCTGGGCAGCGGAGCGGGGTACGGCTCTTCCTTTCCGCTGGATCGCCAACTGACGACTGATTTACTGGGATTTGAAGGCTTACATTACAACGTCGTGTACGCTCAGATGAGTCGTGGTAAAACGGAGTGGATGGCCCTAACGGCCATCGCCAATCTGGCTCAGACGCTTTCCCGACTGGCGATGGATGTGTGTCTGTACAATTCGCAGAACTTCGCTTTTCTGACGCTTCCCGATGCTCTGACGACGGGCAGTAGTATCATGCCGCACAAGAAAAATCCGGATGTGGCTGAGCTGTTACGCGGGAAAACAAACCGGTTGAAAGCACTGTCGATGGAAGTAACGCTGGTTCTGAGTAACCTACCTTCGGGGTATCACCGGGATATGCAGTTGCTCAAGGAAATCTTGATGCCTGCCATCGAGGAAATTCTGGATTGTCTGGATATTACGGCTTACATGCTGGAAAACATTCAGGTGAAAACGGATCTGCTGGAAGACAAAAAATACGACCTGCTTTTCAGCGTAGAGCGGGTAAACGAACTGGTGATCGAAGGCGTACCCTTCCGGGATGCCTACCGTCAGGTGGGCAAGGAAATTGGCGAGGGTTCATATGCGGCTTCCCGGGATCTGAAGCATACGCACCTGGGCAGCATCGGCAATCCGGCCAACGAGCAGATTACGGCTTTGATGGATGCTCAGTTGCAGGGCTTTGGCTTTGAACGCGTACGAACCGCCTTGGAAGCTCTCATTCAGTAATTTTACGCTTTTACTTATGAAACTTCCACCGTATCTGCTCCTTCTTTTCTGGCTGCTTACTTCGGCAGGTGCCTACGCCCAGATCAGCGGCGATAGTTTGCAAACGGATTCGCTAACGCAGGCAGTAGTGCTTCCGCTCTCGGAAGACTCCGCCCGCCGGTACGAGCCAGTAAAACCGAACTGGACTTACGTCAAAAGCTACTGGTACGACACCAAAGCGGTGGTGACGAGTCCCTTTCGCTGGAAGGGTCAGGACTGGGCCAAAGCCGGGACTATTATCGGCGTGGCGGCTTTGTCGTACGCCTTTGCAGACGGCAGAATCCAGAAGTTCTCCCAGGTACACAAATCGCATTTTACCAATGCGGCTTCTGAAATAGTAGATCCTTTGGGGAATGGACGGTACTTGTGGATTACTTCGGGGTTGGTCTTCCTACACGGTCAGATTTTCCATAATGACAAAACGACTCGTGTCGGTCTGTTGATTCTGGAAAGTCAGCTTATCAATGGTGTACTCGGACAAGTGGTAAAACTCGCGGCCGGACGAAAACGGCCCTGGGATGGTGCTCGTCCGCACGAATGGGCGGGTCCGCAGTATCCGCCCTTCCATTCCTTCCCGAGTGGTCACGCTCAGACGTCTTTTGCCTTGGCGACGGTCATTGCGGAAGAATTTAAGGACATCAAAGCCGTACCGATCATTTCCTATTCGCTGGCAACGCTCACGTGCTTATCACGCCTGAATGCGAATGCTCACTGGTTCTCGGATTTGCTCGTTGGAGCGGCCATGGGCCATTTTATCTCCAAAACCATCGTCCGCCGCCATCCCGAACATCCGCTGAAAAAGCGTTCAAAAGTAGCCCTGGATTTTAACGGTCAGGGAGCTACGTTGCGGTTTTAACAGTAATTAAACTTATGGCATTAATCTT
>NZ_JBMDWJ010000121.1:0-45051 GCF_048595215.1 Siphonobacter sp. | reverse complement strand
CCCGTTTTTTTCGACCGGGAAGGCTGGGGCTGGTTCACGACCTACGATAAACTGTACCGCATTCATCCGCGTACACTGGAGAAGCAAGCGTTTGACTTACCCTTCTCCATTCCAAGTTACTATCCCGAACCTTTTCTGGATTCGAAGGGCCGCCTGTGGTTAAGCCTGTTTCGGGTACTGTACCGGTTTGATCGGGAAAAGAGTCAGTTTCAGTACGTGCAGGGCCACGACCCGTTTCATCCGAATGAAGTCCCGTTCCATTCCCAGCGAATGCTGGAAACACAATCGGGAGACCTGTACACGTTTTCGCACCCACTGTCCTTCCGACTGGGCCTTTGTCGCTATGATGCAGTCCAACAACGATTCATTCTGTATCCTACACCGGCCGTGAACGTATCGACCATGACCGAGGAGTTCGAAAAAAACGGCTCCTCTATCCTTTGGCTGGGAAGTTTCGACCGGATTTTCAGCTATCAGCCCAAGACGCAAGAGCTAACCCCTTTCAAGAACGTTCCCGAAGACCCGGCCAGTTATCCCGGCGGTCGAACCAATATTTTCCTTAAAGATACTACTACCCATATTATCTGGCTGGGAACAACCCAGGGCCTGGCGGCAAAAGACCCCCACGCCCAGAAATTATACCGACGGATTATTGAAAATCGGGAGGATAGCCGCCTGCCCATGATCCAGACCGTCCGGCAGGATGTTGCTCATGATGAGGTCTACTGGGCTCTGACGCAGCAATCCGGACTGATTCGCTGGGATCGTCGGCAGAATACGCTGGAAAGGCTCACCGCCCCTCAGCCTACGGTTGGAGCGTATGGCTTCATTCAGGACCGTTCGGGTAAGCTTTGGGTGGGTTCAAAGGATGGAGTGAGCACCTACGAGCCCCGTAGCCGACAGTGGGAAACGATTAAAATAACCCCGTTTCAGGGTTCTAATTATCCCAAGGTCAACGTTCACATGCCCGTATTGTGTCAGGACGCCAGCGGAAAAATCTGGATTGGCTCGCTGATTAACGGCTTATTCTGGTACGATCCTGCTACCCATCAACTAAAACGTTGGCCGCATCCCATGAACGATCAGCCTAATTTTACGATCAACCGTATTCAGGAAGATGCTCAACGACGGCTCTGGCTACTGACGAATCGGGGAATTGTCCGGCTGGATGCGGAACGGAAAAATTTTGAATGGCTTACGTTTCGGGGACTGCCGCCGGGTATCTCACCCACGGACGAATTACACAGTACCTTTTATCTGGATCGAAATAGAAACTGGTGGCATTCGGGCATTGGCTTCCTAATTAAGGCCGATTACGATGGAAAAGTACTGCAAACGTATACACTGAAAAACGGACTTACGTCTGATCACATTTTTGGCATTTGTGAAGACCAGCGGGGCCATCTGTGGCTGCATACGGACGAACGCCTGCACGAACTTGACCCGACCAAGAAGCCCGGACAGGCGGGCTTGTTTCAGTACTACAGCCAGTCCAGCGACGGCCTTATGGGCAGTGATGGCATTCTGTCCGGCAATTTGTTTGATCCCATTACCCGCAATCGCTCGGGTGAACTATTCATCAGTGCCTCAGAAGGATTCAATTATTTCAAACCCGGTGATCTGCGAAAGAATACCCTGATTCCACCCGTCTGGCTTACGGAAATTCGAATTAACAATCAGGTTCAGCCGCTGGATACCACCCAGCAGATTACGCTCCATCCCGGTGACAATACGCTGACGGTTTCCTTTACCGCTTTGAATTTTAGCCAGTCGCTGAAAAATCAGTATGCATATCGGTTAGTGGGCTTTGATAAGGAATGGGTAGTTACGTCGGCTCGTACCGCTACCTATACCAACCTAGCTCCCGGCGATTACCAACTCTGGGTACGAGCAGCCAATAACGATGGCGTCTGGAACAAGCGGGGCACCCGCCTACAAATTCACGTCGTTCCGGCCTATTACCAGACCTTTTGGTTCAAAGCCCTGCTTGGCTTGCTCATTCTCGGGATTCTGTACGGCATTTATCGCTACCGAATGGCCCAGCAACAGCATCTCGCTCTCATTCGCGACCGCATTGCTACGGATTTACACGATGATATTGGTTCAACGCTGAGTAGCATTCGCATTTTCAGTGAAGTGGTACAGGGGCAAATCGCCGACGTTCGGCCCGAATCCGTTCCCCTGCTCAAACGCATCAGCGACAATGCCAGTACGCTAGCCGAATCCATGCAGGACATTATCTGGACTATCAAATCCAATCAGGACGGCCTCGACGACCTGGTGAGCCGGATGCGGGAGTTTGCCCTTCGCCTGACCGAAGCCCGGGGGATTGTTCTGAACATGACCGTTGGCGAACCCTTTCCCATCCTTCGGCTCAGCGTCGAACAACGTCGTAATCTGTATTTGATTTTCAAGGAAAGTATTAATAATGCCGTCAAGTACTCCGCCTGTAGCCGCATCGACGTGCGACTGAGCGTAGAGGGCCGCGTATTACACCTTCAGATTCAGGACAATGGGGTCGGGTTTGATCGGGACCGTACCCGCTCGGGGAATGGGCTGCCCAACCTGCACGCCCGGGCCCGCGACATTCGGGGTACGATTGTGCTACGTACCGCACCGGGTCAGGGTACTTCGATTACGTTAACCGCAACGATACGTTGAGATCATATGAGCGAAATTGGAATTGTTTATTACGAAGATAACCGCGAACTCCGCGAAGGTTTGTCCTTTCTGATTCAGGCTACGCCGGGCTTACAACTGCTGGGGGCTTTCGCCAACTGCCAGAGCCTTACCCCGGAAATTCAAAGCCTGCAACCACAAGTGGTACTGATGGACATTGACCTGCCGGGTCTGAGCGGCATCGATGCCGTACCACTGGTGAAAGCTGTTTCCCCGAAAAGTCAGGTACTCATGCTAACCGTTTTTGATGATGAGGACAAAATTTTCCGGGCGATCCGTAATGGAGCCAGCGGCTACCTGCTCAAACATACCTCCCCTTCGGGGCTGATCGCGGCCATTTTTGATTTGCACCGGGGCGGATCACCCATGACGGCCAGCGTGGCCCGCAAAGTGCTGGTCCACTTCCAGCAACCGCAGAGTGCTCCTTCGGAAGGAACGCTGCTATCGCCCCGCGAACTCGACATCATCAAAGGCTTAGTCGCCGGATACAGCTACAAACTGCTCGCCGATCACCTGCACATCAGCATTGATACCGTTCGCTCGCACATTCGTAGTATTTACGATAAACTTCAGGTGAATTCCAAGACCGAAGCCGTACTCAAAGCCATGCGGGAAGGTCTCGTATAGGGGCTGTACCAGCTTGTAGATGGGCACGGGCTACCTCAAAAAGAGGCACATACGGAACGCAACAAGGCGTATCTGTCAATCACTGAACACTATATATTGAATGCATAGTACTACGTATACTGGGTGGAACGGTTGTTTTTATAAGCTTTGACGTATAACCAATTTCACGTTAAACTTTTAACTTTCTACCAGTATGGCAAATGAATTCAATCCCGAACACAAAGAAGGGAAAGTAGCTACCGCTATCGAAGAACAAACGGCAAAATTGCCCTCTGACGTATTTTTGTGGGCTGCCCTGGCCTCAATGGGCGTTTCAGCAACGCTTAAAATCCTGGGTGAGCGTAACACAGCATTATTCGTAGGCCAGTGGGCCGCACCCTTCCTACTTTTGGGAATTTACAATAAACTGGTGAAACTGGAAGGTCACGATTAATTCCTTCCTTGTAAACCACAAAAGTCGTTTTTAGCCACGCTAAGAACGACTTTTCTTTTTTTAGCTGCATACTTACTTGGATAAATACCGAGCCTTGTACCATCGCACCAGATAGATCGTAGCCAGCGAATAGGCTTGAAGCATTTGCTGGCCCGTGCTTAAAAAATTAGTTCTCATTGCCGATCTACGATTCTTTTGCGTAGTTGCCGCCATGCAATGGACGAATCAGATTACTCGACTCTATGGTATCGCTTACCCCATTATTCAGGCTCCCATGCTGGGCGTAACAACGCCAACGATGGTGGCAGGCGTTTCGAATGCGGGCGGATTGGGTTCACTCCCGGTAGGAGGCTTATCGGCTGAACTAACGCAAACCCTGATTCGGCAGACGAAGGCTTTGACCAATCTGCCCTTTGCCGTCAACTTGTTTACCCACGCGATTCCGGAGCCGGAACCCTCACAGATAGAGGCGATGCAAGCTTACCTTAGTCGCCTCGCTCAACGCCACGCACTTCCCTACGACTCTCCGGATTTTTCGAAATTAAAAGGCCATTCGTATACGGAGCAGTTGGACGTTTTAGTCCAGGAAAAAACACCTATCGTTAGTTTCACCTTTGGCCGACTCAATCTGGAAGCAATCCGGCTGCTGAAAGATGGCGGTTGCCTGCTCAATGGTACGGCCACTTCCGTTGCTGAAGCCCAAGTACTAGCCGAAGATGGGATGGATGTTATTACCGTACAGGGCATTGAAGCAGGCGGACACCGGGGGACGTTTCTAACCGAAGAACCGCTGCCGCAGGTAGGGCTTATGGCTCTGCTCCCACAAGTAGCTGAGCGGGTTTCCGTACCGCTACTGGCCGCCGGAGGAATTTATAACGGTCGGGGTATTCGGGCCGCTTTTACGCTGGGAGCCTCGGGCGTTCAGATCGGTACGGCCTTCATCGCGAGTGCAGAAAGTGCGGCTATTCCGGCATATAAGGAGAAATTACTCGATTCTTCCGAAACGGATACGGCTCTTACCCGGTCTTTTTCGGGTCGTTGGGCTCGGGGGATTCGGAATGCGTTTCTGCAGGAAGTGGAACAGTCGGGGCTTGTCATTCCGGCGTACCCCATTCAAAACAGCCTGACGACGCCCCTCCGAAAAGCCGCTCAGCAACAAAACAATGCTGCCTGTACTACCCTCTGGGCCGGGCAGGCGGCTTCCAAAGCCGAAACAAAACCCGCTGCGGATATTGTCAAACGATTGGTGGCCGAAACAGAGGCCGTACCAGCTTTACCCCTTTAATGAGCCTTGGTTCGCAGTAAGAATAGCACAGCCAGTAAGATTAGCTGTACACCATTGACTAGCAAGAGAATACGAATGAAAGGGATGTGTTCGGTATTGGTATAATAGTACAAACCAATCGTTACCAGAAAGCAGGCAAAGACGGTTACCAGGGCCATGGTACTGGGTTTATCTCGGGAAGTAAAGGCATTAATCGACCGTACAAACAGCAATGATTGGACGAGAATAAAGGTAAACAGACTGATGACCGAACCTAACTGATGTAAGAAATTCATACTGACTTACGAGCTACTTAAAACGAAGCGTACTGGTTTATAAGTCCCAAAGTACCTCAATTGATTCCCTTTGGCTCGTTTTCTTTTAAAAGAACGCCGGTCAGTTGCAGCCGAAACGCCTCCTGCAACAGGTATAGTAGCTTATCTACGGCCAGTTCGATGGATAGGCCCTGCGGGCGAATGTTGGAAATACAATTTCTTCGTTCATCGGTTAGTCCGGGCTCAGGGTCGAAGGTCAGATAGAGTCCCATGCTATTGAAGGAACTTAAGCCGGGTCGTTCGCCAATGAGTACGACCACCAGCCGGGCTCGTAGCAACTTTCCAATTTCATCCCCAATCGCTACCCGCCCCTGTTCCACCAGACAGAGCGGGGCTAGTGAATAACCCCGTTCCCCCGCTTTCGTCCAGAAACGATCCAGAAAAGGCTCCGCATTTTCCGTAAGGGCCGTTGCGGAAAGACCATCCGCTATGACTACAGCAACATCGACCGGATTCGCCTGCAGGCCTTCCAGCAACTGTACCGAATCTTCGTGCAGCTTACGGCCTAAATCGGGCCGTTGCAGGTACTGGTCCCGGTGGAGTGCCTGCGTTTTCAGGGTGTATACGGGCATTCCGTACTTCTGCCAGCGAGTCGCCAAAGCCTGCGTATCGAGACTGGAGTATACGGCATCTTTGGCGTGAGCGTGAGCCAGTTTAAACGCCAGCGACTCCCGCAGAGGAATGGAAACGCCCGTTTTTCCGAGAGCAATGCGAGCATCCGTAAACGTTTTCAGCGACGCCCATTCGTCGGGAGGTACAGGGTATTTTTGAATTTCATTCATTGGATAAAAGGTTTAGTGTATATCGTAACAGTTCTGTTCTATTCTCGTCGACACGGCTGGTCTTTTAGGTCGTATGTATTCCAAGCGGGGCATTCCATACTGAAATCTGTTAATAATCAACCAGTAGTATAAGATCAGTATACCCTCCTGCTAAGACAGCTGATCATTTAGTCCATATGCATTCCATGCCGGGCATCGCATGCGGGGCATCCCATGCCGGCACGCCCACCACTGACTTCCTCTTGCTCAAAACCACCGCATTGCCGAGGCAGCCCCCATGGGATGGCCCCCATGGAATGGTAGGCGGCTTGAGCCCCAGAATGGAATTCCGGCATGGAATGCGATAGGACGGGGGCTGGTTTTATGCTGTCCACTATACTAACTCGCCAATAACTCACAACCATCAACTATTGCTGGAAGATGAAAACCTCTCCCGCCCCTGAGCAACGGAACGACCTACGACAGCCGCAATACGGTGGCCTAAAGCAGGCGATCGCCGCCATAGGATGGCCCCCATGGAATGGTCAGGCGTGGAGAGGTCCAGCCTGGAAGGCTCAGGGGCTACCGAACAGCCGTGCTTAAAGGACCAAACGCAGTTTAGGTGAATAACGAGGTCTCTATACTCTGAAACCTAAATCACACTCACTCTCTTTTAGAAGACTTCATCAAAAGCTCATACATCCGTTCAGAAATTCCTTTTTTCAGCTGTCCTGTATCCAGAATTCCCTGCCGTAGCAGCCACGCTTCGAATTCGGGAGCGGGCCGGAGTCCCAGCGTCCGGCGGAGGTACAGGGCATCGTGAAAGGAGGTAGACTGGTAATTCAGCATAATATCGTCAGCACCCGGCACCCCCATAATGAAATTCACCCCCGCCACGCCAAGTAGCGTCAGCAACGTATCCATATCGTCCTGATCCGCCTGAGCGTGATTGGTATAGCAGATGTCCATGCCCATGGGTAAACCTAACAGTTTCCCGCAAAAATGGTCTTCGAGTCCGGCTCGTATAATCTGTTTGCCGTCGAAGAGGTACTCCGGACCGATGAATCCGACCACTGAGTTCACCATAAAAGGTTTGAAATGACGGGCCACTGCATAGGCACGGGCTTCGCAGGTTTGCTGATCCACGCCGTGGTGACTTTGGGAAGACAATGCACTGCCCTGACCCGTTTCGAAATACATAACATTCGTACCGACCGTACCCCGATTCAGCGACAGTCCCGCCTCGTAAGCTTCCTGCAAAAGACCCAGCGAAATCCCAAAACTGGCATTCGCCTGCTCGGTACCAGCAATGGATTGAAAGATCAGATCCACCGGAACGCCCTGCTGGATGAGTTCCAGCGTCGTTGTCACGTGACTCAGTACGCAGCTTTGGGCGGGCATTTCGAACCGCTCGCGTAGGCCATCGAGCATGTACAGCAAGCGGGAAACTGTAGCCGGACTATCCGTAACCGGATTAATGCCGATGACCGCATCGCCACTGCCGTAGAGTAATCCATCAATGATGCTGGCAGCAATGCCCTTGGCGTCGTCGGTGGGATGATTGGGCTGTAAGCGTACGGATAAATGGCCTTTTAAACCTAGCGTATTCCGAAATCGCGTAATGACTTCACACTTCTGAGCCACCAGAATCAAATCCTGGTTTCGCATGAGTTTGGATACTGCCGCCACCATCTCAGGCGTCAGGGCCGGGGCAATCTCTTGGAGTTGTAGCGTGTCAGCGTCGTCGCTTAGTAGCCAGTCGCGTAAATCACCCACGGTAAAATGATGAATACGAGCAAAAACCTCCGCCGGATGCGTATCCATTATCAGCCGCGTCACTTCATCCCGTTCATACGGAACTACCGCTTCGTTCAGAAAAGTCGGTAAAGGTACCTCGGCCAGGGCCATCTGAGCGGCAATGCGTTCTTCGTAGCTTTCTGCCGCCAGTCCCGCCAGCTGGTCGCCCGACCGGAGCGGACTTGCCTTGGCCAGCAGTTCCCGCAGGGAAGGGAACCGGTACGTAAATCCCCGGATGGTACAATGGTAGCTCATAGGAAAATCGTGGTTTCGTTCGATTAAAGGGCTTTAGCCCGGTTTTGACGCAGACGGAAGCCGTAGCCCAGTAATAAAACCAGCAGTCCGCCAAAAAAGAGTAGAGCCAGTGGCCAGTAAAAATACGCCATCGCAATCAAAGCCAGGGTAGCCAGTCCCAGAGCAATCGCCGGGAAATAGGGGTACAAGGGAGCCCGAAACGGACGGTTCAGTCCGGGTTCGGCACGGCGAAGCTGAAACAGAGCCAGCATACTGATGATGTACACCACCACGGCTCCAATGGTTGAAAGAATGACAAGCTTACTGGTATCCAGCACCAGTAGAGCACTCATCCCCAACGCAGCCCCCACGAGCAACGCGATGTACGGTACCCGACGCCGAGAACTGACCAAGGCCAGAGAAGCGGGCAGGTATTCCTGACGGGCCAGGGCGAAGAGTTGCCGCGAATAACTAATGATGATGCCGTGAAAGGAAGCAATCAACCCAAACAGGCCGACGCTGGCGAAGAGTTTGGTCAGGGGATTTTCCCGTCCCAGAATTAAGGCAATGGACTCGGGTAGCGGATAATCGATGCTGCTTAGGTTTTCCCAATGCGTTACGCCGCCAATACTGATCATGACACCCAAGGCCAGCAACGCTAGTGTCAGCAAGGCTGAAATGTATCCTCGGGCTAAGGCCCGATTAGTATCTTTCACTTCTTCGGCTACCATGGCAATACCTTCCAGACAAACAAACAGCCAGATCGCGAAGGGTAAAGCCGCAAATACGCCCGCCCAGCCATACGGAAAGGGACGATGCAGGAACGTTTGCAGGTCGAAATGCGGCAGTACGACTCCCAGAAACACGAGCAGTTCGGCAATGGCGAGGAGCGTCATAATCAGCGAAAACCAGGCCGCCTCCTCAACCCCCAGCAAATTGATCCCCGTGAACAAAGCGTACGAAACCAGCGAGGCCGGAATAACGGCAATACCAGGGTACAGAAAATGGACGTAACTACCTAAAGCCAGAGCAATGGCGGGCGTCGCAAATAGAAACTCGATCAGGGTAGCGTATCCGGCAATGATGGCTCCCCAGGGTCCAAAGGCTTTGAGAGCGTACGCAAAAGGTCCACCGGCCTGCGGAATGGCCGTCGTGAGTTCGGTGAAGCTAAAAATGAAAGTGACGTACAGCAACGTGATGAGTAGCGTAGCCAGGAGTGGGCCCAGCGTTCCGGCCACGCCCCAGCCGTAATTCCAGCCAAAGTATTCGCCCGAGATGACCAGTCCCACGCCAATGGCCCAGACGTGTACAGCCGTCAGAGCTTTCTTTAATTCTGCCATGTTCAATAGGATTAAGGGAAGAAAAGGGAAGATAGGTTTTTCTGGACAAAAGCGGAAGGGATTTGGCAAGGAATCCCTGAGTCTTTGCTCGATACATAACCATTCAAAGGATTGTCGGCACGTACGCAGGGCATCAGAGGCGGAAGTACAAAGCTGAATCTGTAATCAGACGGGTACGAAAACCAATCTTAATGATTCGGTAACAATTCCTTTGTTTACAAATAATAAACACTGTTTACTATTGTATTCGTAACCGAATCACTCTAAACATGGCAATCAAGTTAGTAGTATTTGATATGGCGGGAACGACCGTCTACGATGAAAACCACGTAAGTCAGGCCTTGCAACAGGCTTTGCAGAAACACGGCTTTTCGTTTTCGCTGGAAACCATTAATCCCCTGATGGGCTATAAAAAGCCCCTGGCGATCCGGATGTTATTGAACGAAGCCGGAGCCGAGATTACGGATACGCTGATTGATCAGATTCACGAAGATTTTGTGCGGGATATGCTAACCTTCTACCAGACGTCGACCGACCTGCGAGCCCTGCCTGACGTCGAAGAAACCTTCGTCCGACTTCGGCAGGCCGGGATCAAAGTGGGTTTAGATACGGGTTTTTCGCGGGATATTGCCGAAGTGATTGTGCAGCGTCTCGACTGGCAGGATGCCATTGATCACCTCGTAGCCAGCGACGAAGTTGCCAACGGCCGTCCGTACCCAGACATGATCTACCAGACTATGCAAACCTTGGGCATCACGCAAACCGAAGAAGTAGCCAAAGTTGGCGACACAGAAGTCGACATGAACGAGGGCCGAAATGCGGGTTGCCGGTACGTCATTGGCGTGACGACGGGGACGTTTACGCGGGAGGAACTTCTTCAGTACGAGCCCACCCATACGGTCGATTCGGTGGCTGAAGTGGTAGCCATTGTTCTGGCCAGATAGCCTCTATGACTGCCCTATCGCGTAAGCTGGCAACCGCTCCCTGGCTGGTTTCACTGGTGGCCGGACTGGCCGCTTTTGGAACGTACAGCTGCATGTACGCCTTCCGGAAAGCCTTCACGGCGGGTACTTACAGCACGTTACAGCTGGGTCCGCTGGATTATAAAGTCTGGTTGATTCTGGCTCAGATGCTGGGGTACACGTTGAGTAAATTTTACGGAATCCGGTTTCTGGCCCAGCGTCGGCCGCAGCAACGTATCCCTACTCTGATTGCGTTGCTGAGTATGGCCGGACTGGCGTTGCTGGGTTTTGCCCTGTGTCCCGTGCCGTACAACATCGTATTTCTGTTTTTGAACGGACTGCCCCTGGGCATGATCTGGGGTCTGGTTTTTTCATTTCTGGAAGGCCGACGGCACACGGAACTGATGGGGGCTGTTATGGCAATCAGTTTGATTTTTGCTTCGGGACTGATGAAAACGGTGGGCCTTCTACTCATTCGCTGGGGAGGCGTATCCGAATTCTGGATGCCCTTTCTGACCGGACTGGTCTTTAGTGTACCGCTGGCGGGGTGTCTTTACGTATTGTCGCAGATTCCGGCCCCGACTGCCGAAGACAAGCGTCTGCGGACCGAGCGGCGACCCATGAACCGGGCTCAACGCCGATTATTTATCCGGCAATTTCTACCCGGTATTGTGCTGACGGTTCTGGTCTACACGCTGCTTACGGTGGCACGGGACATCCGCGACAATTTTGAAGTAGAAATCTGGCAACGATTAGGTTACGGCAATCAGCCCGGCATTTATACCCAGGTAGACGGCCCCGTGGCGTTGAGCGTACTGCTGCTGCTGAGCTTACTGATTCTGGTTCGGAATAACCTGAAAGCCTTTTCCCTGATCCATCTGCTGATCATCGGGGCTTGCCTCTTGATGGGTTTTGCTACCCTGGCTTACAACGCCGGACAGCTCAGCGGACTCCACTGGATGGCCCTGAGCGGATTGGGTCTGTACCTAGCGTATGTACCCTACAACGCTATTTTCTTCGAACGCATGCTGGCCACGTTTCGGGAAAAGGGCAATGTCGCCTTCGTGATGTCCCTGGCCGATTCGTTTGGGTATCTGGGCAGCGTGGGCGTGCTTTGCCTGAAAGAATTCAGTCAGGAGGGCCTTTCCTGGGGCCAGTTTTACAACCAGATTCTACTTTTCGTAGCCTTAAGCGGAGCCGTATTGGCTCTGGCTTCGCTCTACTATTTCCGTAAAAAACATTCGATACCTTCCGTTTCTTATCCAGCACTGATTCATGACTAAATCCGCACTTGTAATTGGAGCCGGCATCGTTGGTCTGGCGACCGCCCGGGCTCTGGCTCTTCGGGGTTATCAGGTAAGCGTTTTCGATCGCAGCGAACGGGCCGTTGGGGCTTCCATCCGCAATTTTGGTATGATCTGGCCCATCGGCCAACCCGAAGGAGTCTTGTACGAACGGGCACTCCGTTCACGAAGCATCTGGACGGACGTACTCCAGCGATCCGGTTGCTGGTACAGTCAGCAGGGAAGCCTGCACATGGCCTATCACGCGGACGAATGGACGGTATTGCAGGAATTCAAAGAAGCCAGTCAGCCGACCCGCCCCCTAGCCTTACTATCCCCCGAACAAACCCGCGAACGTTCGTCCGTCGTACAGCCTACGGGACTATTAGGTTCCTTGTATTCCGCCGATGAGATGATTGTCGATCCCCGGCAGGCCATCGGTAGCATTCCTTCCTATCTGGCCGAGCAATATGGCGTAACCTTTCACTGGAATACGGCGATCAGTCGGATTAATTACCCCAAGGTCTGGTCCGGCAAACGGCAATGGTCCGCCGACGAAATTTACGTGTGCAGTGGCGTTGATTTCGAAACCCTGTACCCGGAAGCCTTTGCCGAAGCCCCCATTACCAAGTGTAAGGTACAAATGCTGCGGCTCGAAGCTCAAAACGGGAACATCGGTCCTTCCCTTTGCGGGGGTTTATCCCTGATTCACTACAAGGGATTTCTCAGTGCTCCTTCGCTGCCGCAGCTACTGGAACGTTACCAGCAGGAAAAAAGCGAGTACATGGAATGGGGCATTCACGTGATGGCTTCACAAAATGGTTTAGGCGAAATTACGGTAGGCGATTCGCACGAATACGGCCTGACGTTTGATCCTTTCGATCGGACGGCGGTCAATGCCCTGGTGCTCGACTATCTGCGTACCTTCACTACCTTTCCCTCCTATCAGATTCAGCAAACCTGGCACGGCATCTATCCTAAACATACGCAGGGTAAAACCGAGTGGGTCATCTCGCCCGAATCCGGGGTTACAGTAATCAACGGTCTGGGTGGAGCGGGCATGACGCTTTCGTTTGGCTTGTGCGAAGCAGTAGTGGCCGGAACCTATCAACCCCTCGCAGGACTACACGCTTAGTAGATCAACCATAAAAAGACTCCCAGGCCAATAGCCTGGGAGTCTTTTTCATACAGTACTGATCCCTGGAAAAGCTACAAGGGCTCGGCTAATGGGTACTGACCAGCTAATCTCTTTTCGTACCTGAGTTACCGCTGATCAAAGAAGTATACAATCAGCATCTGGCAGGATTGCCGGCCAGTATTACGGGGCAGATGGGGCAGGCGGCCATCAAAAAACAGAGCATCCCCCGCTTCCAGGGAATACGACTGCCCGTTGATGAGATAATCTACCTGGCCTTTCAAAATGTATTTCAGCTCAAAAGCTTCGGTTCTGACTTCTTCGCGTTGCGAATGCGGAGCCAGTTCCAGCAACACGACATCGACGGTCGAGGCGGCCATACTCCGGGTTAAAATGCGTTGGTACTGAAAGCCTTGGGCATCTTCCTTTTCGAAGGCCTCGAAGGAGTCTTTCTTCTGAACCAGCACGACCGGTTCGCTAATTTTTAAATCTTCAAAAAAGTCTCCTACTTCACTATTCAGGGATTGAATGATCTGAAATAATACCGGCAGTGAAGGAATGCTACGGCCATTTTCGATCTGTGAAATCAGTCCTTTGCTAACGCCCGCCCGATCGGCAAGCTCCTGTACCGTAAGGCGTTGATTGGTTCTTCGTTCTTTAATACGGCGGCTTACTTCTACTAAAAACGCTCCTTCCATAATCATCGTACAACTGGTAGACAGGTTCGAAGATAGGACTCATTTGTTAAGCTCTACTTCATTTTCTGGCTTTTCTGGAAAACCCCGGTCAGGCATTCTGTACTAACGTTTAAAAATAAACGGGGCCTGCCCCGTGTGAAGCAGGCCCCGAAATGGGCTTATTTCAACACCCAGAGTTCATCTTTTACATTATCCTGCGTGGCTGAACCAAACTGTCGTTGCAGAGCTTCGCGGTAATTGGTTTCGTTGTACAAACGATCCGAAACCGGATACTGCCAGCGACGGGGAATACCCCGTAAACCAATGCCAGCTCCCTGAATAGCGAAGTTATCGGGATAACCCGTCCGCCGCCAGTTGAAGAAGGGCTCGATACCCGAAGTCATGAACATGGCCAGGTATTTCTGATTCAGAATCTGCTTACGGCCTTCGGTACTGTTACCGGCATACTTCACCAGCGACTGGCCCAAGTACGCCGTCGGGTCGAAGCTGATGGTAAAAGACTGCGACGTGGCTACACCCGCATTCCGAATTTCAAAAACCACCGTGTTCGTTCCATTCTTGATACCGAAGAAATCCATATTGGCCAGGATGCCTTTCTGGTAGTAATCCGCCGCATCACCCGTTGCCCAACCCAGGTTAATGGCTTCGGCAATGTTGAACGATTGCTCGGAATAGCCCAGAATAACCGTTGGTTCGGGCGTGTAACCCTTGTAATAGCGATTCCGGTTGATGAAGGAGTACTCGCCATTGTTGGCTCCCGTCGACATCACATCCAGACTCAACGCCGGACTCGGAGCTATGAACGCCGCAAAATCCGTTGCCTTCATGCCTTTTTTGAGTTGAGCTTCGGCGGGTTCGGCCGTTACGAACAGACGCGGATCCTGGTAGCGTTTTAGTAGTTCCACGTGCGTCGCCGACATTTCCTGACGAGTCGCGTCGTTCCCAAAGTTATCCGGGTTGATGGGGTATTTGTTGTAAACAGCGTTGTACACAAACTGTAGATTGTCCGCATTTCCCGTGAACAAGGGAAATTTCGTAGGATTAGCTACTACTTCAGCAAAGCGGGTTTTTACCTTCAGATCGGCATCGTCGGTACGCTTGCTCAGGTTGATCAGCACGCGAAGTTTAAACGCATTGGCCACTTTCTGCCACGAATTCAGGCTGTTGTTGAGGTAAATATCACCTTTCAGGGGCAGCGTAGCCTGACCAGCGGCCTGCAAACTCGCCAGATCCGTGTTGGCTTCGTCCAGCCAGGTCAGCACCTGCAGGTAAATGTCCTTCTGCGTATCGTAGCGGGGCGTAATGTTAGCTTCTCCTTGCAGAGCATCTTTTAGAGGTACATCGCCTACCCGTTGGGTCATCCAGAACCAGAAGTACGCCCGGAAAAATTTACCCAGAGCGGCGTACGCATTTTTATCGGTCGAGAGGTTTTTCTTGGCCTCTTCTTCCATTTTCAGGACATTTTTCAGCGTCGTGTACCGCAGATCCGACGTCGTCCAGTCGTACTCGTTGTTGCCGTAATAGTTGTAATTGACGGTATAATATTGATTGTACCGGGCATCCTTGTTCCAGGTCCCTTCATACATATCCATCAGGATGTCCTTCAGTACCAGATCAGCCGGTACCTGAATGGGCAGGTTGGGATTTTTTTCGAGTTCTTCGAATTTCTGGCAGCTTCCCAGGCTCAGCAGCAGTACCAGACTATAGAGTATCTTTTTCATTGCGTGATTGCTAGGAAATCCGTTAAAAAATCAGGTTGATGTTTACCCCGTACCGACGCGTAGTGGGCGTTTGCAGGCTCGATCCCCGATCTGAGTAGCTAACAAACTGCTCGACATCAAGGTCCTTTTTCTCAGCCCAGTACAGCAGGTTACGACCCACGAACGAGATGCTGGCCGATTTCACAAAACCTAAACGGCCCTGTAGTACCTGACTCGGGATCTGATAGCCGAACGTCACTTCGCGAAGCTTCACAAAGCTCCGGCTGATCATGTTGGCTTCGTTGGTATTGTAGTAGCGGCTGATCCAGTCCTGGAGATAGGTTTTGTTGGCATCCGACATCGGTGAGAAGCTCAGCGATTCGAAGTTGGTGATGTTTCCATCTACGTCGTACTGAATGTTTCCGTTGGTCAGTACCACGCCGGGGCCTACCCAGGAAGCTACCCCTTTGTAATCCTGGTAACGGGCTTCACCCATTTTTCCCTGTACCGTTTCGATATGACGACCGCCCCGGAAGGTTTGTTTCTGGATGTAATCTTCGATTACGCCCCCTACGCGACCATCGACCTGTACGTTCAGGAAGAAATTGCGGTAGTTGAATTTGTTGATGAACCCGAAAGCAAAATCGGCATTAGTATAACCGAGGAACTGATTGACGGGATTGACTACGGGCCGTCCGTTCGCGTCATTGATGATTTGTCCTTCGCGGGTACGGGCAAAGGCCGATCCGTAGTAGGCATCCAGACGATCGCCCACTTTGTAGAACTGGTTGAGTCGCGTTTGCGAACCGTAAATCTCTTTCAGGTACTCCTGAAACGTACTCCAGTTCAGCGTTACGTCCCAGTTCAGACCACGGGCACTTTTAAGGGCCGTACCCGTCAAGGCGATTTCCAGACCGCGTTTCTGCGATTTAATTCCGTTGGTGGTCAGGGAAGAATAGCCCGTAGCTTCGGGCAGGGTCAGGCCAAAAATACGCGGACCGTCGAGGTAGCTGAAGTACGCAACGTCCAGACCAATTCGGTTTTTGAGGAATCGTACATCCAGACCCGCTTCAAAACTCGTCCGTGAAGAAGGTTTCAGGTTAGGATCCACCAGAGCGTTGGCATAACTGGCTGCGGCTTCGTTGTTGTATGGACGACTGATCGTATAAGCAACTGTCGTTCCGTACGAAGGCCCCTCGTAGGGTGAAGCAAAGGTCTGGCCGTAACCCAGGGGGTTGCTACCATCCAGGGGAGAAAACGCCGTGTACACGTTCTGCTGCGTAAAGGCCTCTTTTACGTTGGCGTACGAAGCCCGCAATTTCACGAAAGAAATGGCCGCGGGAGTCCGAACATAATCCGATACTACCGTACTCACCCCGGCTGACGGATAGAAATATACGTTTTTGTCCGAGGGCAAGGTAGAGTTTTTATCCCATCGACCCGTCGTCGAAAGCGTCGCGTAACGACCCAGGTTCACGTCGACGCTGTACAGGGCACTCAATACCTGCATGCGGGAGTTGAAGCTGTTCGCCCGCGTGGGGTTCAGGGAGTTGTCGAAGGTATAAACGCCCGGCACGCTCAGGTAATCCGTTGAAGCGTAGTTGCTGTTATACCGGAAAAAACGACCCGAGAAACCACCCACGGCCCGCAGGCTGATGTCATGGGCAAAGGTTTTGTTGTAGTTCAGCAATACGTCGGTATTGTTTTCCAATAAAGAACGGCGGTCTTCGCGGTAATCTCCCTTCGCCTGCTCCCGTCCGTACGTGGTGGCCGAATACGGCATTTTTTCATTCCGGAACAATTCGTAACCCGTCACCTGCGTACGAGCCTGTAGTTCCAGGTTTTTCAGCAGATCGAATTTCATCAGGGCGTAGCCATTGTACGTATTGTTGTAGTGACCCCGCAACCATTCTTTTGCCACAAACCAGGGGTTGTTGTAGCGTTGGTATTCGGCGTAAATTTGCTGGATGCCTTCCTTACCGGGCTGCCAGAGTTGCTTCATGTCATCCACGTTCCAGTCGGCTCCCGCCCAAATCACCGTATTATAAATCAAGGAGTTCGGACCGTAATTTACGTCCGGGTAATTGGCCGAAGCCTGACGACTGAAGTTGAAGTTCGACTCAAAACGAACGCGGTCGGAGATATTCTGACCCAGCGTTGCACTGAAGGTAGTACTGTTCAGATCGGTATTCGGAACCATACCTTTCTGGTACTGATTGGTGATGCCGAAACGTAAATCCGTTTTGCCGGAAGTGGCCGAAATGGCTACGCTATTGGTAGACAGGACGCCCGGACGCAGAAAACGCTTCAGGTTGTCTTTACCGCGAGCCACCCAGGGCGTAGGAATTCGCTTGCCCGTTTGCGGATCGATGGGACTGTCGTACTGAGCAATCAGCTGACCTTCGAATTTAGGCCCCCAGACGTCGTAATCGCCGTCGTTGAGTCCACCGCCCCGACCATCGACGAAGGAATAGGTTCCTTTGTTTCCCGGACCGTACTCATCCTGTACTTTGGGAATGGCCAGAAAACCGTTTTCTGTCATCGTACTCGAATTGACTTCGACGGAAAAACCGCGTTTGTCTTTCGAGCCTTTTTTGGTAGTAATGATGATAACGCCGTTCGTCGCCCGTGATCCGTACAGGGCTGAACCCGAGGGGCCTTTAATCACGTCATAGGACTCAATATCATCGGGATTGATGTTGTAGGTGTCCGATACAATGGGTACACCGTCCACCACGAATAAGGGGCGGCCACCCCGCAGCAGTACCTGCGGAGCCCGCAGTAATTCCGCACTGGCACCGATGTTCAGACCGGCCACTTTCCCCACCAGAGCGTTTACGGGGTTTGGTTCGCGAGCCTTCACTAAATCCTGGGCCTTAATTGTTTGCGTAGCGTAGGAAAGATCCCGCTTGGCCTTAGTAATCCCCAGCGAGGTAACCACTACTTCTTCCAGTAATCGCTGATCAGCAGCCAGTAATACGTCGATTTGGGTCCGATTGCCGATGGCTTCCTCCTGCGTCGTATAACCGACAAAGGTAAAAATCAAGGTTTCGCTGCTCGCTGGGACTGCTAGACGATAGGTACCGTCGGCGTTGGTGGTTGTCCCCTGATTTGAATTTTTAACCCGCACGGCCACACCAGCCAAAGGCTGCTGGTCATCCTGGCCGCGTACGGTTCCGGTAAGCGTTCGGTCCTGAGCCTGGGAAGTCAGGGAAAAAAGTACCATCCATAAAGCGGTCAGCAAGGAAAGATAACCCAGTGATCGCTGCGGCTTCGGTAAAAGCTGTTTCATGAGGAGTTTGTTTGGAACGAATGTTCGGTAATCTCCCCACAAAGGTCAGTGGCAGCTTTTAGCTAATGTTGAAGGCAGTATGAACGAATCATTACTATAAGTATTCAATTGTTAAGAATATGTAAACAAAGGCTTTAAGCCAATAAATCTGATGATCTTTACGACTCCTAACGTCCCAATTCTTCCTCAATAAGTTGTAATAACTGCGGCAGCTTTGCGTGGTCATTGTTGCAGAGTACAATCACGGTCTTGTCGGCTTCGATGTACCGAATGATTTCATTCTTGTACCCGGGATTGTCTCCGCTGTGGCGAACCACTTTACCCAGCCGTGGATGCTGTTGAATCTTCCAGCCAAATCCATAATTAGAGAGTGAATCGTTGCTTAGGCGAGCGGGCGTAAATGCCTCCTGCAAGGTGGCGGGACTGACCAGTTGTGTGGTATACAAAGCCCGATCCCAGCGGAGCAAGTCGCTAGTCGTTGCACTCATTCGGCCCGGCCCTTTGCGATTGCCCAGCCAGATGGCGTAGTTGAACTGAGGAAACGAATCCGCCCGAACGTATTGCTTCTTTTCCGGGACGTACAAATGACCCCAGGCCATCCGTTCCATAGCCTTTTTTTCGGACAATGATCGGATATCGGTATCCTTCATGCCCAGCGGTCGGTAGATACGGGAGCGGGAAAACGCAATGAAATCCTCTCCGGAAACCTTCTCCACAATACTCGCCAGGAGCATGTAGCCAGTGTTGCTGTATTCGTAGCGGCTACCGGGCTCAAACTGGCGTTCGGGATGGTATTGAATCAAATACGCGATATTATCCGCATTGCCTGCTACCTTACTCTTGTCCCAGTGCTGGTCCATCACTTCCTGGTAATCGGGCAATCCCGAAGTATGATTCAGCAAATGCCGGATGGTTACGCCGGGGTACGGAAAACCCGGCAAATAGTTTTCGATGGGGTCGTCATACTGAAGTTTGCCTTCTTCCTTGAGTAAAAGAATCGTCATGGCGGTGAATTGCTTGGAAAGAGAGGCGAGTTCAAAGACCGACGCCGTCGTCATGGGTTGACGCGTATCAAAGTTCTGGTACCCGAAAGCTCGGTGATATACGGGTTTTCCTTTTTCGGCGATCAGTACTACACCACTAAAATCCGGAGCCGTTTGGAAAAAGGCGTCCAGCGGTTGAGCGACGCCAGCGGGGTACATTCGTTTCTGACAGGAAATAAACAGGATACTCAGTAATACAAAGGTTAGCAGCTTTTTCATAGGCAAGAACGGATTCAGTTTTCCAAAGTACGCATTTTATGGATTCCTTCCGCTAGCGTGGATACACACGACTGTATGTATTGTACCCGTAACCTTGCCAATGAGTCTTTTTGCCCGTACGTAATTCTGTGCTAATTCTTCCGGGAAATGGGTTAGTCCTACTAGACGGCGGGCCGATACCTTTGTCAAAAAATGGTTGTTTGTCTGGGATATAGGGCTTCCCTGAAACTCACACTACCTAAATAAACTTTAAACGCGTATCTTGAAGCGATGAAACATTTTAAAACCCTGAGTGACCTGCACCGGGCGAATGGCTGGCCTCCGCCGGAACATCCGCTACTGAGTCTGGCGAATTGCAACGGGGACTGCCTGCTGGGCGACCGGGAGTTTACCAGCGACGCGTACCTGATTGGCTTTAAAAAGTTAAAAGCGGGAGTGATTCGGTACGGACGCACGCAGTACGATCACAGCAATGGGTCGATGATGTTCGTCAAGCCCCGGCAGATTATTGAGATGCGGGATCTGGAGCTTGAAGAAAAGGGCTTTATGATCTTTATTCACGAAGATTTTCTGAATGGACATGACTTGCACCATACCATCCAGAAATACGGTTTCTTTGATTACGAGGTCAACGAAGCCCTGCACCTGTCGCCGAAAGAAGAAGAACTCATCTGGAGTCTGCACGAGAAAATTAGTACCGAATACACAAATAATCCGGACGAGTACAGCCGGGAAATCATGCTGAGCCACCTGGCTTCCATTCTGATGTACGCTCAGCGGTTTTATAAACGGCAGTTCATCAACCGGACGGAGCTTTCGGGAAAAATGATTTCTAAATTCAACCGGGTTTTGACTCAGTACCTGGAAGCGGGGGCTTTGCAGGAAAAGGGGCTGCCCTCGGTCAACGCCCTGGCGGATACCCTGAACGTTTCTCCGCGTTACCTGAGTGACCTACTCAAGCAGGAAACGGGCAAAACTGCCATGGACTTGATTCATCTCTTTCTGATTTCCGAAGCGAAAAACCGCTTGCTGGCCGAGGATCAGAACATTGCTTCCGTGGCCTATCAGTTAGGTTTCGAAAACGTCTCGTACTTTACCCGGCTTTTCAAAAAGCAGGTGGGTTTAAAGCCTTTTGAGTTTAAGAAAATGAACTTGAATTAAGGACAGTGGGCGGCGGTAAGGAATGTTCCCCTGAGCGTACGGTCACTGTCTTAGTTGACCAATTACTTTTCTACGTGACCTTTAACAAACACAGATCCTATGTCTTTCCAAGCCTACCTTGACAATATCAAAGCCAAAACCGGCAAGTCCCCGGAAGACTTTAAGAAGCTCGCCGAAGCGAAAAACTTTATCCTAGACGGTGTTCTTAATCCCGCCGTCAAAGCCACCGCTATCACGAATTGGCTGAAGGAAGAATTTGAGCTGGGGCACGGCCACGCCATGGCGATTTATGCGACGTTTAAGGGGAAGACCGAGTGATCACTTCGAAGATTTTAGCCGGGCAATCGTACGGATCAGAGGCCTGATTCTGTACCTGCGATGCCCGTATAAAAGCGGGTTCGCAAAGGGTTTCGTTCATAAGGCAATACGGATTTCAGAGGCTAGTAGCATTTTATCGGGTGGTCAACACATCTAAGCGTCCGTTGAAAGGGTCGACTTTAATTCACACCCAGTCTATTAATCAGGCCTGGATGTGCTGAAAATACCGTATTTTACACGATCATTTTCCCCTATAAAGCATCCTTAACCAGACCCCTTTCCCATGAACGCCTGGAGTACATTTGTGCTTTCAACTTTACTGACGGGTACGGTGTGGGCTCAGCAAACCCCTTCCCTATCGGCTCAGGATTACGCCCGGGCTGAGCGTATGCTGGCCTCCACCACACAGCAGTACATTGATCATACCGCCAGTCGACCCGTATGGTTGGCGAAAGACCGCTTCGTTTACCGCACGCTTACACCCCAGGGCAGTGAATTCATTCTGGTCGATCCAGCCAAGGCGACGCGTTTACCAGCGTTCAATCATCAGAAAGTCGCAGAGGCGTTGTCTTCCGCCACGGGCAAAACGTATACGGCTCAACGACTGCCGTTTCAGGAAGTAACGTTCACGCCCGACGAAAAAGCGATTCTGTTTGCGTCCGGTGGTAAATCCTGGCAATACGACTTGCCCAGCGGTCAGCTAGTTGCGGCCAAAGAAACGGCGAAAGCCCGCCGTAATGAGTCCCTTTCTCCCGATGGCAAAAAAGCGGCTTTCATTAAGGATTACAACCTTTGGGTACGGGATCTGGCGACGAATCAGCTTACCCAACTCACCACCGACGGGGTCAAAGATTTTGGCTACGCCACCGATAACGCGGGTTGGAAACACAGCGACCGGGCCATCCTACTCTGGTCCCCCGATTCCAAAAAAATCGCCACCTTTCAGCAGGACGAACGCAAGGTGGGTGAAATGTATCTGGCAACCACCAACGTAGGGCACCCCACGCTCGAACGCTGGAAATACCCACTCCCCGGTGACAGTGCCGTAGCCATGCTACACCGCGTTGTTATTGAGGTCGAAAACCCGAAAGTCATTCGCTTACAGGTAGCTCCGGATCCGCACCGCTCTACCCTGGGCGACGACATTTCATCCATGGGTAAACTCAGTGATGTCGCCTGGAATGACGATGCGACGCAACTGCTTTTCGTGTCCACCTCCCGCGATCACAAGCAGGAAAAAATTCGCATGGCCAATGCGGCAACGGGGCAGGTTCGGGAAATTTTCCAGGAAACGTCTCCAACGCAGTTTGAGTCCGGCCACGAAGGCATCAGCTGGCGGTACCTACCCAAAACCAACGAAATCATCTGGTACTCCGAGCGGGACGACTGGGGCCATCTATACCTGTATGATGCCACCAGCGGACAGCTCAAACAGCAGATTACCAAAGGCGAATGGCTGGTGACCGACGTACTGAGTGTTGACGAAAAAAACCGAGTCATCTACTTCATGGCCAATGGCAAAGAACCCGGCAATCCGTACTACTCGCACCTGTATAAAATCGGTCTGGATGGCAAGAAGCTGACGTTGCTCACGCCCGAACGGGGAAAACACTCGGCGACTCTCTCGCCTTCGGGAGCGTATTTCGTCGATACGTATTCCGAACCAGACGTACCTCCAGTGATGGTACTCCGTTCGAATATAGGTAAACTCGTAGCTACACTGGAAAAAATGGACCTGAGCCGCCTGCAAGCAACGGGCTGGAAACCGCCCATTCCTTTCTCAGTCAAAGCACACGATGGCCAAACGGATGTGTACGGACTTCTGTACACCCCAACCCAGCTCGATTCCACGAAAAAATACCCCGTTATCGATTACATCTATCCCGGCCCTCAGGGCGGTAGTGTACGAAACTTCTCGTTTACGGCTTCGCGACGGGATAATCAGGCTCTGGCCGAGTTAGGTTTTATTGTGGTAGAACTCGAAGGTACCAGCAACCCGCTGCGGTCAAAGCGTTTCCACGATATGAGCTACGGCAACATGGCCGACAATACCCTGCCTGATCAAATTACGGCCATCAAACAGCTTGCGGCGGTGCGTACCTACATGGATACTAGCCGCGTAGGCATTTGGGGGCATTCGGGGGGCGGCTTTGCTACGGCTTGTGCAATGTTTGTATACCCCGACTTCTTTAAAGTGGGTATTTCCGAATCGGGGAATCATGAGAACCGTAACTACGAAGATGACTGGGGCGAGCGATACATTGGCTTGGAGACCAAGAATGCCAAAGGCGTTTCGAATTACGAAGCTCAGGCGAATCAGGTTCACGCCAAAAACCTCAAAGGTAAACTGATGCTGGCCCACGGCATGATGGACGACAACGTTCCACCCTACAATACTCTGCTGGTGGTGGAAGCCCTGGAAAAAGCCAACAAAGATTACGATCTGGTGATTTTTCCCAACAGCCGTCACGGCTTTGGGGCCTATACGAACTACATGATGCGGCGGCGTTGGGACTATTTCGTACAGCATTTGCTGGGCCTCACCCCTCCCAAAGAGTACCTCATAAAGAACGGTACGGACCCTAGAAACGTAGAGTAACCGTCCGAAATTAAACAAAATACCCGCCGGATAATCTGGCGGGTATTTTGTTTATACGTACTCCAAAGTCAGGTTAGCTTTTTGTCTAATTTATTATTTTTCAGAAGAATACCAGGGTAAACTTCTTCCTTAAGCCTCTTCTCTTTATTCAAATTCAAAAATATCTAACGAAAGAAAAATATAATTATACAGACAAGCGATAGGATAATTTAGCGTACTTTATAGCTTCAATCAACCGCACCTATGGAACCTATCACCGACGATACACTCTGGCATTTGCTCCGGCAGGGCGATCGTTCGGCCTTTGCTCAACTTTACGAGCGATACTATTCCATCTTGTACAGCTACGGTTATAAACTCTTTCCCCAGGCAACCCTGGTGGAAGATGCCGTTCAGGATTTGTTCATTGATCTCTGGCGAATGCGGGAAAACCTTTCAGCGGCCAATTCGGTGAAATTCTATTTGTTCAGATCGCTTCGCCGCAGTATTCATTGTTTGTCCGAAAAGGAAAAGAATCAGGTGCCTTTTGCTTTTGATGCGGTAGAACCACCAATGGAGGCCTCTTGGATCGATCACGAACAGGAAGCCCTACTGATCCAGCGACTGACGGCTTTACTTCAAAATTTGCCCACCCGGCAGCGGGAAGTTATTACGCTTCGGTACTACGAAAACTTCAAAACCGAAGAAATTGCTCTCATCATGGGTATTACGGAAAAAGCAGTCCGCAATACGCTATACAAAGCCCTTACCCAACTCCGGGGCCACCTGCCCATGATGACGGCACTGATGAGCCTAATGGCTGGTTTGTTACTAGTTTTCTGGGCTTACTAAAAAAATTTCTGTTTTCGAGGGGACATTTGGCTAAAAGGCTGCTCTTGGTTATTGAACGAAGGAAAATCGATCCTGCGTTGTTCGATCCGGCCTATGCCTAGCTACGCTACTTTTACTGCTGAAGCATTTATTGAAGACGATTTTTTTCGCCGAAGTATTCAGTCGCCCACGGCTGAAACGGATGCTTACTGGCAGGAATTTCTCCGGAATCATCCCGAACAAACGCAGGCCATTCATTCGGCCCGTGCTTTTTTGACAGCACTCGACCAAACGCAGACGCGACCTAGTACCGAACAGGGTGAGCGGATGTGGCAGGTCATCCACCAGCAAACGCAACCAGAAGCGTATCCGGTGCAAATTTCTGTATCGAACCGCCGTAATTACGTGTGGTGGGCCGCTGCCGTAATTTTAGTATGTGTAAGCTTGGGCGGTCTTTGGTACAGTCAGGTACCCACTTCGGAACAACTCAGCAGCAGTAGGAGTACCGAACGTTCTGCCTGGATTCATCGAATCAATACGACTCAACAGTTGATGACAGTACAACTCGACGATGGCAGTACGGTCATGCTTTCGCCACAAAGCCAGATTCGGTATCCGCGTCGCTTTGCTTCGGAGAAGCGGGAAGTGTATCTGACCGGCGAAGGCTTTTTTAAAGTCGCTAAAAATCCGAATCAGCCGTTTTATGTATTTGCTAAAAATTTGATTACCAAAGTCGTCGGCACCAGTTTTCGGATTACAGCCCCGCCGCAAAATCAGAACGTGCAGGTAACGGTTCGTAGTGGGAAAGTAGCCGTGTACGCACTTCACAGTTCAGACCATCCGCTTTTCTTAACGGCCAATCAGCAGGTGTACTTTGATACGAGTAGTCAGCAACTGACCAAGAGCGTCGTTCGGGCACCGATGTTACTCAAATCGCCGGAGGGTTCGCAATCCTTCGTGTTTGAAGAAACGCCCATCGCTCAGGTCTTTCATACACTGGAGACCTCTTACGGAGTAACCATTACCTATAATACCGATCTGTTGAACCATTGCAAACTGACGGCTCCGCTGGGTAACGAACCCTTTTTCAAAAAGCTGGATCTAATCTGTCAGACGCTCGGGGCTACCTACGAAGTCTGGGGGAATCAGATCATTATTACGGCCAAAGGCTGTTAAGTACCTTCTTTTAGTACTCCTTGTTGAACGCTCTAAACAAAACCTAATGATGCTATTTCACTCCTGGCTTACAATCCCTTAATCGGAATCCGTTCGCCTAAATCTCCGATTCGCCCACGTTCTCATTCATTCGATTCCTGGTCCTTCCTTCCGGCAGGTGCCTGTGATCGGTATGCCTTTCTCGCTAACCATTAAACCTCTATTCCGCATGAATAATCGTTGGACTCTCTTTTTGTATCATTGCCTCAAGCGTACCGGGCTGCCCTTGCTACTGCTGGTGACTTTCGCCGGTATTTCGCTGGCTCGCAGCGGTCTGGCTCAGGAAGTACTGCATCAGCCCGTATCCTTAAATGTCGAAAACCAGGACCTGAAAGCGGTTTTGAATGAAATATCCCGGGCGGCTCGAATCAAGTTTACCTACGTACCCCAGGTGATTGCGGTTGAAAACAAAGTAACGCTGAAGGCCCAGCACGAACGCCTCGACGTAGTACTCGATCGCCTGCTTACGCCGCTGCACATTAGCTACCAGGTTTCCGGTCAGTATATTGTGCTACGGAAGCAGACGTCCCAGCCCTCTACATCCAATCCCAACCAGCCTTTTGAAGCTCCGGCCGACCGGACGATCACGGGAACCGTAACCGATGAAAAAGGGGAAGCCATTCCGGGCGTGAGTGTACTGCTGAAAGGTACCCAGCGGGGAACTGTAACCGATCCGCAGGGCACCTTCCGACTGGCCGTACCGGATGAATCGGCGGTACTGCTGTTTAGCTTCGTGGGTTACAAATCGCAGGAAATTCCCGTGGGGTCTCAAACCCAGTTGAGCGTACAGTTGCTCAACGACGAAACGTCTCTTTCGGAGGTGGTCGTGGTTGGGTACGGAACCGTTCGGCGGGCGGATGTGACGGCGGCGATTGCCTCAGTACCCATGAACGAGCTGAAAGACATGCCCGTTTCCAACGCAGCGACGGCCTTACAGGGCAAAATTGCGGGGGTGATCGTCCAGCAGAACAATGGAACCCCCGGCAGTACGCCCGCCATCAAAGTTCGCGGCTTCGGCTCCATTTCGGCGGGGAATACGCCCCTGATCGTAGTCGATGGAAACATCGTAGACCCCAACGTGTTTAGTTTGCTCAACAGCAATGACATTGAAAGCATTGACGTACTGAAAGATGCATCCTCGGCCGCTATTTACGGTTCAAAAGGATCCAACGGCGTCATTCTGGTGACCACCAAAGGGGGAAAAATTGGTAAAACCCGTTTGAATCTGGACGTATTCACGGGGATTCAGGAAGTAACCAAAAAGCTGGACGTGTTAACCTCCCAGCAATTTGCCGAGTTTGGCAAGGAAGCCTCCAACAATGCCTACCTCGACAATGTGCCCGGAGCCTCAATCAATGATCCCAATCCAGCCCGACCTTCTTCGTACTTACGCTACCGTTATCCCCGCGGTGAAATATTCCCCTGGCTCAATTTCGATGACCCGGCTGCCGTGGCGGCCCTACCGGACTACCGCTACCAGGATTTAGTGTTTCGGAAAGCCCGCATTAGCAACTACCAGCTCAGTGTTTCGGGTGGTACGGACAAAGTGCGGTATCTGGTGAGTGGCGGGTACTTGAGTCAGGACGGTATCATCAAGAAATCAAGCCTGGATCGCTACACCATTCGGGCGAATGTGGACGTCAGCGTAACGCCCAAACTAAAGGTAGGCTTAACCCTTAACCCTTCGTACAAGAGCCAGCAGGAAGTACAGTCCAATGGTCACTGGGCTGATAACGGGATCATTAACTCGGCTTTGTCGGCCATGCCTTTTGCACCCATTTACGCGGCGGATGGCATCACCTACTCTTCGCAAACGGCCCTGGCCGCTCCGTACAACTATCCCGGCATTACCAATCCGGTGGCCAATATTACCGAGTACAATAGTCGCTATACTCAAACCAATCTGCTGGGCAATTCCTACCTGGAATACGCCTTTTTGAAGGACCTGAAGTACCGGGCCTCGGCAAACCTTACGTATTCAGGATACCGTCGCAACGCGTATCGTACCTCGCGTATCCCCCTGAATCAGCTGCTGCCGCCCAATCTGGCCGTGGGTACCATTGCTTCGGATCAGAGCATGAGCTGGCTGTTCAACCAGATTGTCAACTACAATAAAACGTTCCGGGAAGTACATAGCCTGGACCTACTGGTGGGGATGGAGTCGACGCGGCTGAACTACGAAAACAGCGACGGTTCAGCGAGTGCCTACGCGAATGATTTGGTTGAAACGCTGAACGCCAGTGCGGGCGGAGCCACCTCCCGGGTGAGTTCCAGTGCCCGGCAGAACGCTTCGATTTCCTACTTCGCCCGCGTCAATTACAGCTATATGGGCAAGTACCTGGCTAACGTGTCGGTGCGTCGCGATGGTTCTTCCATTTTTGGTTCGCAAAATCGCTGGGGAACGTTTCCGGCAGCTTCGCTGGCCTGGCGAATCAACCAGGAAAATTTCCTCAAGAACGTCTCGCAACTTTCGGAGGCCAAGCTTCGCCTGAGTTACGGTCTGTCCGGAAACAATGCCTTCAACAATTTCTATCCGTACGTGGCTACGCTGAACTCGGACAATTATTCCTTCAACAATAATCTGGTGAATGGGCTGGTTCCGGCTTCGCTGGCCAATACGCAGCTGGGCTGGGAGAAAAACCAGCAGTTGGACGCCGGACTGGATCTGGGTATCTTCTCGAACCGGATTTATCTGGTGGTGGATTACTACCAGCGTATCACCCGCGATCTGCTGCTTTCCGTAAACGTACCCTCCGTATCCGGTTTTACGACGGCTACCAAGAACATCGGCAAGATGGAAAACAAAGGCTGGGAATTTGGGCTGAATACCCGGAATTTAACGGGAAGCCTGACCTGGAATACCAGTGCCAACGTTTCCTTTAACCGGAATAAAGTACTGGCTCTCGGGCCTACGGGTGACCCCATTAAAAGCTCCAGCGGCATCGGCGAAACCAACATTACGCAGATCGGGTCTCCCATTGGCAGCTTCTATGGCTACCGACAAATCGGCATTTTCAACAATCAGGCCGATCTGGACGCCTATCCCCATGATGCAACGTCCCGCCCCGGCGATGTGAAGTACGAAGACGTTAACAAGGACGGAAAAATCACGGCGGATGACCGTACCCTAATCGGTAACAATCAGCCCGATTTCATCTATAGTCTTACCAACACCTTTAGTTACAAAGGCTTTGACCTGAGTATTGCCTTACAGGGAACGCAGGGCGGTCAGGTACTGAATTTGAGTCGGCGGTTTTTTGAAAACCTGGAAGGCAATGCCAATCAGATTACGACGGTACTCTCCCGCTGGCGTTCGCCGAATGATCCCGGTAATGGCGTGACGCCCCGAGCCAACGCCCGTACCACGGGGAATAACAACGCCGTGTCTTCCCGCTGGGTGGAGGATGGTTCGTACCTCCGCATCCAAAACGTGAGTATCGGCTATCAGTTACCCAAACCCTGGCTCGACCGGGTTGGGCTGGAACAGGCTCGTCTGTACGTTTCGGGTCAGAACCTGCATACCTGGACCAAGTACCTCAACTACAATCCGGAAGTCAGTAATTACGAAGGGCCGCTCACGGGTGGGGTCGATTATGGCTACTATCCGCTGGCTCGTACGGTTACGATCGGCCTTAACCTTGGTTTTTAACGAACCTCTCAAACCGACCTTATGAAAGCATCGCTTGTTTATACTACCCTGGCTCTTGGTTTATTAGCTACTTCCTGCCAGAATTCTTTTATCGATTTACAACCCATTTCCTCGGCTAGCACCGATAATTTTTACCGGACCGCCGAAGATTTTCGCATCGCGGTTAACGGTGCGTATGCTTCCCTGCAAATGGGTGGCATTACGGGTAACAGTTACGTGTTCGGGGAAGTGGCTTCGGACAATACGGTACCGCCCGCTTCGGGTTCCGTCACGGATCAGGATGAGTTCGATCGGTTTTACATCCGTACGACCAATCCTTTCATTAATGGTCGCTGGAATGACAGTTACAACGCCATTGCCCGGTACAATACCATTCTCGACCGCATTAACGCCGTCAGTATGGACGAGACGCTGAAGGGCCGCTACATCGCCGAAGTAAAAGCCTTACGGGCTCACGTGTACTTCAATCTGGTTCGGACGTTCGGCGATGTACCGCTGGTACTCAAATCGATGACTACGCCGGATGAGGGCTATGCTTACGGTCGTTCGCCCCGAACCGAAGTCTACGCCCAGATTGAAAAAGACCTGAGCGAAGCCGAAGGCGTATTACCCGTTTCGTACGCGGCTGCCGACCTGGGTCGGGTTACCCGCGGAGCTGCCAAAGCACTTCTGGGAAAGGTCTATCTGACGCAGCGGAAGTACGCACCCGCCGTGGCTAAACTGAAAGAAGTGATTGATTTGAATGTCTATGACCTCCTGCCTTCGTATGCCGATGTGTTTAAGGTGAGTAATAAGAACAACAAAGAGTCCGTCTTCGATGTGCAGTATAAATCGGGCGGAGCCGGGGAAGGTAATCCCTGGCCCAATGACTTCGCCCCGGAGAACTCCGGTAATGCGGTCATTGCCTTCGGTGGTTCGGGAAATAATCAGCCCTCAGCCGATCTGATTGCCGCTTACGAAGCGGGTGATGTACGGAAAGACGTATCGCTGGCCACTTCTTACGTGAACGCCAGCGGTCAGACTATTCCGACAAATTATGTGAAGAAGTATTACGATGTACCCGTTACCCGCGGTGATAATGGCAACAACATTCCCCTGATTCGGTACGCCGATGTTTTGCTGATGTACGCGGAGGCTCTGAACGAGGTTTCCTACCAGCCCGAAGCCCTCACGTATCTTAACCGCATTCGTACGCGGGCCGGATTAAAAGCCAAAACTACCGCTGATGTTCCCGATCAGGCGGCATTCCGGCTGGCCATTGAACAGGAGCGACGCGTCGAGCTGGCTTTTGAAGGACACCGCTGGTTTGATCTGGTACGGACGGGACGGGCCATTTCGGTCATCAACAGTAAGAAAGATCAGATTCGACTGGTGAATACCTTAACGGAAAACAATCTCGTTTTCCCCGTTCCGCAGGCTCAGATTGACATCAATCGGGACAAAATCAAGCAAAATCCGGGGTATTAATTAAATGGGCCGGGCAGTGAACCTGCCCGGCCTTCGTATTTTTATGAGCTTACGCATTGGACTTAGTTTAGGTTTAGTACTGGTTTCCTTAGTAACCTCCGCTCAATCGTCGCTGACTTCCTGCCGGGCCGAGTTGGTAGACGATACGTTGCGGTTGGGAAATGCCTTCATCGAACGGCTGTATCTGTTCAATCAGGGGCAGTTGCGTACGGTGGCCGTTATCGACAAAGCCCGGAACAAACGCTGGAATCTGAACAGTCAGCAACCGGATTTTTCTTTCCCGAATACTACAGTTTCTTCTTCGGGTCAGGGAAGTTTCAGCCGTAAAACCATCGCGGCTACGGCTACTACTCCAGCGTACGTACAGGCGGAGGTACTGACATCCCTGGGTGATTTGTGGCTGAAACGCGTCTTCCGGATTTATCCGGATTGCCCAGCCATTGCCTGCGACTATTACCTGAAGGGTCATCTACCAGTCACTGAACAACGAGGCGAAGCAAATGCCTATGACTTGAGAAACATCGAATCGCAGGCGGCCCAACAAGCCGGACAGGCCCAGGCTGCTTTCATGGATCGATTGACGCTCCCGAGTTTGCACGTACAGGCTAAGGCGGTCGAGTTCTTCGATGCTACGGATCAGAATAATACCCTCGTGCAGGAGTATCCTCGCCTGGCCTATCGACAGGAGGTACGGCTACGGGGCAATCTGCTGTTTTTCCACGAAGTTGGCCAACCGGCGGGCTGGTTTTTTCTGAAAGAAGCTCCCGTATCAGGCGTACAGTTGGCATATCCGGGTTTTGATTTTACGCTGAAAACCAACGAAGTGAAGGTGGCCGGACTGGGTATTGCACCGCAGGATCTACGTCCCGATACCTGGGTACGCGGTTACAGCGTAGTACTCGGCATCAGTGATGGCACGGAAACCGGAGCCCTGTTGGCTCTTCGCTCGTATCAGCGTCAGCTTCGGCAGTCGCCCGCGGATGAAATGATTCTGCTCAATACCTGGGGCGACCGCGGACAGGACAAAAACATCAACGAATCCTTTGTACGGCAGGAATTGAAACGAGCCGCCCGGCTGGGCATTACGCATTTTCAGTTAGATGATGGCTGGCAGCAGGGAAAGAGTGCCAACTCGGCCTTCCAAGGGGGCAGTTTTACGAACATCTGGCAAAAGCCGGATTACTGGCGACCCGACCCCGCCAAATTTCCCAACGGTTTTACGTCTTTACGACAGGACGCTGAGAAAGCCGGGATTTCCCTTTCGACCTGGTTTAATCCGAGTATAGACAGCAGCTTTAAGTACTGGGATAAGGATGCGTCGGTACTCATCGATCAATACCGCACTTACAGCATTCACATGTGGAAGATTGATGGCGTCCGGATTGCCGACAAGCAGGCGGAACTTAACTTTCGAAAAATGCTCGATACCGTCATGCAGGTTACGCAGGGAAAGGCCTTGTTTAATCTAGACGTTACCGCAGGACGGCGGTTTGGCTATCACTATTTTTACGAATACGGAAATCTGTTTCTGGAAAATCGATACACCGACTGGGCTAATTACTATCCTCACTATACGCTGCGAAATTTATGGATGCTTTCGCGGTATGTACCCCCGCAACGTCTGCAAATTGAATTTCTGAACAAGTGGCGAAACCCGGATAAATATCCCAAAGACGATCCGTATAGTCCGAGTCGATATTCCTTCGACTATCTCTTTGCACTAACCATGCCCGGCCAGCCGCTGGCCTGGATGGAAGCCCGCAATTTACCCGAGGAAGCTTTTAAACTGTCAGAATTGATCGGTATTTACCGAAAACACAGTCGTGACTGGCACCGGGGGGCCATCTTGCCCGTGGGCGATACCCCGACGGGTACGAGCTGGACGGGTTTTCAATCCCTGCTCGATTCGCCAAATGTGGGCTACGTGCTGGTTTTCCGGGAAAATCATCCGCAAAGCCAAGGTGTTTTTTCACTGATGAAGCTCCGTCCGGGGCGTTACTCGTTCACCCTACTGGCTGGCGAAGGCAAGAGTTTTCGTACGCAAGTGGGTACAGAGGCTAAAGTCGCCTTTCAGTTACCTACACCCCGTAGTTTTGGCTGGTACCGCTACGAAAAAATTCCTTAACCGTTTCAGACAGTCATCTCGGCTATACTCGAAATGATTCCCGTAAAATGGATTTCGTACCGAATGCTACCGTCAGTAACCGGCTCTACGTATAGGCTGGCTCCAATAGATTGGCTGAGGTGTTTGATTAAAAATAAAGACAGGTTTTCACTAAGGTTCTCTTCAGTACAGTTGCTTTCTTTCTCCGTTAATTCCTGGGAAAGTCGCTGTAATTGAGCAACTTTCAGGGGTTGACCTGGGTTCGTATCCTGAATCGTAACCACCCAAACCGAGTCATCGCGGGTGTCCCAGGATAAAATAATCTTGCCCGCTCGCTGCGATCCTTCCGGGGTTTGACGAATCAGGTATACCAATAGCGTCTGAATCAATCGCTCCGTTTGATGGGCGTCATTCATTACCGACAAATACTCCGCTCCCTTAGCCTGGAGCGTCAAACCCCGGGCCAGAGCCTGGGGTTTGGCTTTTTCGATAATGTGTTGAAGAAGGGAAGCTACATCAAAGGTTTCCGGTACTTCTTTCAGCGTTTTAAGGCGGGCCAAGGCCGTAATATCCTCGACCAACGCGTGTACGTTTTCTAAATTCCGGTTCAGGATTTGTAAAATTTGCTGCCTTTGTTCAGGAGTACGGTCCGACTGGCTGATCAGTGAAGCCGCTCCTTCTACCATGCCTAAGCTACCGCGTAAGTCATGAGTGGTTATCCGCATCAGTTCCTGACGTTCCTGTTCTAGTTGGTGCAGGCGGTTGAGCGTTTGCTGGACTGCTTGCGTCTGTTGCTGTTGTGTTTCGGTCTGTTCTGCCGTAAATTGCTCAATTCCCGCTCCGGTTACTTCCTCCCAAAACGTACTCGTTTGTTCGTATACCTCGTCTACGGGTATTGCATAACACTGCCCATACGCCCGGATGGTACACCAAGTAGCTTTTCGTACGTACGCCAGTTCCCGGAGTAAGTCTCCCAGGGAATATCCCTGCTGGTAGCGTTGCGAACCGTGCTGAGCCGCTATCCTGTAAGTATCTTGGGATACAGGTTGTTCAAGTAGCCGGTCTAGTAGTTCGGGAATTCGATCTTGAAATACGGCGTGGGAAACGTTCCGGGAACACAATAAATTCGCATCGCACCAGGCATGCCACTGCTCAAGTAAAATCTTTCGTTGAGCCATCAGATAAGCCCCCAGAGATTCCATAGTCATACCGGTTCAAAGATCATTGAATCACTGCAATATACCGGGTAATGAATGGCCGACACTACTTCGAATGCGTACCTGTGCATTTCTTACCGTAAGTCAAATCACTCGGCTGAGCTGGTGAAGCACTTTTATTACAATCTTAAAAATAAAGATACGCATTAGTATTCTAATCCTCAGGAGGTTGTTCAGAAAGATTACAGTAATACCCCGTTTCCGGAGCAGAATCGAAAACATTTCCAGCCTTTGGGGGTTCAAACAGCATGTTTGAAATACTATACGCCGACGAAAAGCCCTGAGATGAAACGGAAGGACAAACAAGTAGTATTGATTGTGGAAGACAATAAAGAGTATCAGTCCTTATTAGCGTTGGGCCACGAAAAAAGTCGCATCTCCTGCGATTGTATCTTTGCAGATTCAGCGGAAAACGCTCTCTTGTACCTACATGATGAATCGCCCAATCTGATTCTGTTGGATTACGAGCTTCCCGGTATCAATGGTTTACAATTGCTGGATCAGCTCAAAAAGAGTGAATCCTGGAAGGGAATTCCCGTACTCATGTTTTCGATGCATGGTACGGACAAACTCGTGGATCGGGCCTACGCTCGCGGAGCCCAGGGTTTTATGGATAAACCCGACGATTATGCGAGTGCCATCGAACTCTGGCAGGATCTGCGTACGTTCTGGCGGTCGGGTGACGTGGTCAGTGAATGGGACTAATTTAACCCCGTTCGTCAGAGCGAATACTCCGCCGAACGGGATACGACATTATTAGGATTTCATGGGTATCCGACTCAGGATGTACCGATCAATATAAAAGGTTCCAAAAGGCACGACGCAGGCTAAGAGTACTTTCCAGGTAGTGGTTTTAAATCGCCAATTCTGCTCTACGCCCACACTGAGGGTATTGATCACAAAGAGTAAAAACAAGCCACCGTGAATAGGCCCGATGAGTTTAGACAAGGCCGGGTTTTGTCCGTAATACTTGAGAGGTACGGCGACAAACACCAAGACTAAAAGAGATACACCTTCCAGAAAGCCTAGAATGCGAAGGCGGCCAACGCTGGTACTGAGCAGATTTTGCATGATTAATAGGGTCTAAAGTAAGGACGAGTAGCCAGGGGAGAAAAGGGCCAGGGGATGGCTACGAAAATCAGTAGTAAGGCCAGCGAGAACCACACGATCTGAGTAAGGAACTTACCGTTAGCGGTCGGCTTACGTTTAGCCATGGAAGACCCCAGCGTAATACCCACAACCGCCAACAACATCAGAGCGATGTGAATAATGCTGAAAAAGAAAGGCTCGGCTAGTGCTTCCTTGCGGGAAGTACCAAAGTAATAAGACACCAAAGGGCTTTGCGTATACAGGATGATTCCGATCAGAAGTTGTACGTGGGCGATGGTCGCCGTCCAGTGGCGTACGGAATCATCGGTTTTCGTAAAAACGCGTTCGGAACGATACCCTTGAATAGCTCGAGCCAACGCGTAAATCAGACTTAGCAGAACCAGCCATCGAAAAATGGAATGCAAAAAAAGTAAGGTAGGATACATAAGGGAGAGAATAAATACTAATTGGTATGTTTTTAACGAAAAAATTAGCGTAACGTCTGTAAGTAATTTTTCAATTCTTTCAGATACACCAGATAGGATGATCTTCCCAGAATTTTACCCAAGTTCCGTACGCCATTATAACCGGTAATGATAAAGGAGGCTACCTGAGCGGGGTTGACTTCATCGCGAATGATCTGTCGGTTTTGGCCCTGTCGCAGGGCTTCCTGAATCGCCTGATCCCACTGCTGAACGAGTCCTGCCAGTGCCTTTTGGAAAGCCGGGTTTAGTACGGCCATTTCATCAATAAAGTTTACTGCTGGACAACCGTACTGCACTTCGAAGAAAGGATCCTGTAACAGCAGACGATGCACGACCGCATACAAATCCTCCACTGGATCCGTCGAATTTCGTAAGGCTTCAACCATAGCCTGCTGCATGGCCGGTACCATTACTTCCGCAATGACGGCTAGTCCCATTTCATCTTTATTCTTGAAATGGTAGTAAAAAGCCCCCTTCGTTACTTGGGTAGTAGCAATGATATCATCGATACTAGTAGCCTGGTATCCCCTTCGATACATCAGTTCAAAAGCTTTCTGCAAGATCATCAAACGAGTAGTAGCCGCTTTTGACATAAAATACCAGTTAGTATGTTTTACAAACATACAGGTCGGTTTGCATTCTACCAAACGCTTGAGGAAAAATGGTTCAGCCTAACTTTTTCTAACCGTGAAAATGGCCCGGCCTTATCGCTGACTTTTAAAACGTATAGACTGGCACGTGTATTTTCTGTTTTTACGGACGAATTCCCTGGAGTATGTAGAGGTATTCATTCCACCAAAACCGATCTTATGTATGGCTACCAACCATTTTCCTATACGCTTTCAATTCTTAGGCCATTTGTTCATCCGTTGTGGCTGGAAGCCTAATTGTTAATGACTTAAACAGCATTTAAAAGCTCTGGATAGCTCGTGTCAACGTCTGGTTGAGATTCCATCAATCGTTTACACTGACCAACGTGACTGCAGAGCAACTAGAAAATGACCATTCACAAAATACGAGAAGCCTTACCGTTTCATTGTTAATCTTTTCTCCGATCCACCTATTCATTCTTATTACGAAACTCCTATGGATGCTACGATGAAAGCAGCCCTGAAAACGGCTCAGGGCGAATTTGAAGTAACGGAAGTTGACACGCCTCAGCTACCCAAAACGGATTGGGTACGGGTCCGGATTCGGGTAGCGGGCATTTGCGGTACGGATCTTCGACATTGGAAAAAAGAAGAACCGCACCTGGAATGTAGAATTATGGGTCACGAAATGGCGGGCGAAGTCGTGGAGGTTGGGCCGGAAGTGACGCACGTAAAACCGGGAGACCGGGTGGTGATTGAGACCGTACTCGGCGACGATACTTGTGAATGGTGCCGGGTGCAACAGTATAATTTATGTCCGCACCTCTATGAAGTTCGCATGGATACGGTTTCACAGGCTTTTGCTACGTACGTAGTTGGACCGGCTAAAAAATTCTATCCGCTGCCCGATCACGTCAGTTTTGAGGAAGCTACGTTACTGGATACCTTTTCCGTTTGTATGCACGCCATTCAGCTGAGTGGAATCAAAATCAACAATAAAGTTGCCATCATTGGAGCGGGTCCCATCGGCCTTGGTCAGTTACAGCTGGCTAAAGCCTGCGGAGCGGATGTGCTGGTACTGGATATTGTCGACTCATCGCTGGAGCTGGCTTTGGAACTGGGTGCGGATCTGGTCGTAAATACGAAAAAAGAGGATGGATACGCCAAAGTGATGGAATTTACGAAAAACCGGGGGGTGGATATTGCCTTCGAATGTGCCGGTGGCCCTTCGATGCCCGAAACGCTACCGCAGGCCGTATCCTTTGCCCGAATCGGGGGTAAAGTAGTCATTGTGGGGGGATTCGATGCCGGGAAAACGTCTATTCCGCTGGAATGGCAACGTATTCAGATGTCGGAAATTAAGCTGATTTGCAGTGCCAGTTACGCGTTTTGGGACATTTACTCGGAAATGCAGATGTGTCTGGATTTACTGGCCAAGGGGAAGCTCAATGCCCAGAAACTCATCACCCACCGTTTCTCCCTGGACGAGATCAATGAGGCCTTTGAAACGGCTCAGCATAAGGAAAAAACCGGAGCCGTATTCGTTGCTCTACAAATTTAAAGTCATTCCCCTGGCTGTTGTTTTAGGGACAGCAGCCAGGGTTTTACCGATGTAGGTTTCCTATCGAACGAAATCGCTCGGTTGCCTTCCTAACTCCGTAGGAATTCAGTACCCTTTCAATCGATCAGTAATGATTTGCGTCAGCAGATCCAGATTAACGGGTTTCACCAGATGTTCGTCAAAACCGGCTTCCTGCGTACGGCGTTTGTCTTTCCATTGACCGTAGCCAGTGAGGGCAATGAGTAAGATGTCCTGCCCCCAGGCTTCTTTTCTGAGTAATCGGCAGGTTTCGTACCCGTCTAATTCCGGCATACCGATGTCGAGTAAAATGACATCCGGGCGTAGCTGTTCTGCCGCCCGAATTCCTTCCATACCACTATTTTGCGTAAACACTTCGTAGCCCTTCAGTTCCAGTAACATGCCTAGCGTTAAGGTCGCATCGGGGTTGTCGTCGACTACCAGAATCCGGTGACGAACGCTGGATTGAGGCTGCGGAGCCGCTACGGGCTGTGGCAAAGGAACGGGCAGATTGGGTAGATAAATAGTGAAGGTACTACCCAGACCCAAACCCGCACTATACGCTTCGACGCGTCCTCCGTGCAGCTCGACTAACCGCCGGACCAGCGTAAGCCCAAGGCCCAAGCCACCCTCAGAACGGGCTACTGAATTGTCGACCTGTACAAATAACTCGAAGATGGATACCAGCTGATCCGCCGCTAAACCGATTCCATCGTCTCGTACCTGTAGTAACACGGCCTGCCCATACTGCTCATCTTCCTGAACGTTCAGTACTAACTCAATTTGCCCTCCGGTTTTGGTATACCGGACGCCGTTGGTTAACAAGTTGGTGAGTACCTGACTCAATCGCAGGGCATCAGCCTCCATCCGAATCGGACGGTCGGGCAGGTTCAGGTTCAACTGGCGACGACCTTCCTCGAATTGAGGTCGGACGACTTGAGCGACTTCCGTAACCAGTTCAACTAAATCCAGCGATTCTTTCTTTAATTCAATTTTCCCCTGACTAATCCGACTTACATCCAGCAAATCATCGACCAGCCGTACCAGATGCTCCGATTGCCGATTCATCATGGTCAGCGTATGTTCGCGTTGCCGCTCATCGGTAGTAGGCAACGATAGAATTTGCAGACCATTGCGAATCGTGGCCATTGGATTACGAAGTTCGTGGGCCAACATGGCCAAAAACTCATCCTTGCGTCGATCCGCTTGCTGGAGGGCTTCTTCGGCTTCTTTACGCTGGGTAATGTTTAAAGCGGCTCCGGTTACAAATTGGGCACGACCGTTTTCGTCCCTCATTACTTTCCCCTTGTCCTTCAGCCAGATCACGGTAGTATCGGGACGTTGTACCCGGAAATCCAGGTTAAACTCCCGCCCCTCCGAGAGGCACAACCGTACCTCTTCCTGTACCAGAGCCCGATCCTCGGGATGAATCGCGTCGATAAATGCCTGTTGCGGAATAATCTGCGTCTCGGGGGATAAGCCTAGTAAGTGACTCATACTGGAATCAAGAATGTTGTCATTGGTCTCCAGCCGATATTGCCAGGTGCCAATCTCTCCCGCGGATAAGGCTAATTGCAAACGTTCCTCACTATCCCGCAGTGCCTTTTCGACCCGTACCCGTTCGACGACCTCACAGGTACGCTCGCCTACTTCCCGAATCAACTCCAGTTCTTCGCTGGTCCAGATGCGAGGTTTGATACTGCCTACCGAAAGGCCCGCAATCAGTTGTCCCCCCTTGATCAGCGGTACGCAGAGGAAAGATTGAACCGCAAGGGCCGCGTATGACAAATGAGCATCCGGTAATTGATCGTACGAGCAGAACGCATGGCCCTCTTGTAATACTTCGATCAGGGGCTGTACCAGGCTAAAGGTATACGTTCCAACCAGACTAGTACCATTTCCGCGAGTGTAATCTCGTTCGACTACTAGCTGATTCTGAGGTACATCAATTCGGGCGTAGCAGGCCCGATCAATTTGTAATTGTTCTCCCAGTAAGCGACAAGCCTCTCCTTGGATTTGAACAGGATCGATCAGCGGACGCAGCGTATCATTGAGTTTTAACAAAAAGCTTTGTCGTTCTTCACTTTTACGTAAGGTCTCTTCCGCTTTTTTACGCGGTGTAATGTCAGAGAAAAAAATCGCGAAACGTTCCGCTTCGTACCCTACGGCCCGCAACTCAAACCAGCGGCCTACGGAGGAAGCAAACTGTTCGATGTGCAGGGGCTCCTGCGTCCGTACCACCCGATCGTATAGAGGTATTGTAGAATCCATGACGGGTAACACTTCACTTCGCAAACGACCGATTACCTTTTCATTGGCGATGCCCGAGTGCCGTTCATAAGCCGGATTTACTTCCAGAAAACGAAAGTCAACGGCTTCGCCCTTGGCCGTACGTACCAGCTCACACAGGGCAAGCCCTTCTTCCATAGAGTCAAACAGCGTCCGTAATTTCTTTTCTGACTGCCGGGAAACGACTTCGGCCTTGGCTCGTTCGGTAGCCGCCCAAATCCGCTCGGCGGTTACTTCGAGCAAGGATAACTCGGGCAGGGTCCAGAGGTGCGGATCCGGAAAGTGAATAGTAATCATGGCTACTAGTTCACCCTTTTTTACCAGTGGAATATTAGCCCAGGATTTAAGATTAAAGCGTTCATAGATCGCCTTTTGCTCGTCGGAAACATGTTCTTGCTGCGTCACATCATTTCGAAAGCTCATTTGACCCGCACACCATTCTTCAATTACTTCCGGTGCAAAATCAGTAAGGGGGAAGCACTGGCCCTGCAGGTCTATTTCGCCCGGAGCCGAGTCGACCGCAATGACTTCCAGAACTTTATTAGGTAGAGCTTCCGTATACGAAACCCGGCTAGCCTGCAGGTGCTGTCTAAGTACGCGTATGGCTTCCTGCTGAATCGTTAGGGGTTCGGTCAGATCCCGAATGGCATCGCTTAATTCTAGTAAAAAGGCCTTTCGAATTTCACTGTCTCGCAGCGTTTCTTCGGCTTTTTTTTGCTCGGTAATATCCGTATAGACCAAAGCGAACTGTTCACCATCCGTGGCGTAGACGGAAACTTTGTACCAGGAGTTGGTTTCTTTAAAATAGTGTTCAAATTGGGCGGCCTGACCCGTATCTACCACCCGACTATACGCTTCGATCCACCAATCATCGACGGTGGGGAACAGCTCGCGACAGGTACGGCCCAAGGCGTGTTCCGTGGGTAGTCCAACCAGTCGCTCAAAAGAAGGATTGATTTCTAAAAATCGAAAATCAATACCTTTGCCCGTATCGTCTCGGATAAGTTCCAGAATCTCAAACCCCTCATCCATCGAATTAAAAAGCTTCTGGTACTTATTTGTAGCCTGCTGGGCAGTCGCTTCCATCAATCGGAGATGATTCAGTTCTATCTCTTTTTTATCACTGATGTCAATATTAATCCCCAGCCACTTTTTTATGGTCCCGTCAGCGTTATAAATCCGGGTGGCCCGTACGTTGGTCCAACGCCAGCCGCCATCGGGGCGTTTTAGTCGAAACTCGGCATTAACGGGTCTATTTTCAGTAAGGGCCTCTTTCCATTGTTGAAGAGCGTAGATCTGGTCATTCGGATGAACTGCGGTAATCCAGCCCTCGCCCAGCCAATCTTCCAGACTTTGGCCCGTATAGGTTCGCCAACTTGGGGAATCACTCACGATTCGTCCCCGAGCATCGGTCTCCCAGAAAGCCTGGGCGAAGGATTCAATCAGGGTCTGATAATCTTCCGCTGTGGTGGGATGTAACGAATCGGCAAAGTCAGACAGATAGGCGGTAGTCATACGCTTGGGGGATTGATGGGTAAGCGGCTCGTTCGAATGAGTAGGTATCTGCTCTCTCTACCCTACTAGTTAGCGAAGATTTTCGAGTAGACCCGTTACTGGTACTAACATCATTAGCGGCAGGGTGTTTCTACAACGGCCCTTTCTGTAGCTTTCACAAAATAATCGATTGATCCAGCATCACGGCGTATAGTGATCAATTTCAAAGGCTTGTATCCATAACGCTGCAAAAGGATCGGACTGAGCATTGGCTAGTAATGCAAAATTAAACTTAGCAACGTTGGAAAGATCGAGTGGCGTCTTTCCACCCGTAAATGCTGAAAAGTAAAGGGTACACGTTCGGAATCGCGAAGTTGCCGGAAGTGTAATGTGAGGATGCACGCCCCCATGAACGCCCGTCTGACGCAATTGCAGTACGACCGGTACATTCGCTTTGTACCGCAGTCGCAGCCAGCGACTCTGGCTTAAATCGACTCGCCGGGCCTCTTCGCCCCAGGCCGTACGCGGGTCAATGGGAAACGAAAGTTCACCGTAACCTTTCACATTAAACTTGACGTAAGCACGTACTCGGCCTCGTTTCTCAATCAACGCCTGCCGCCCTCGCACAGGCTGTAACTGTTGGGTTTGCTCGTCGTGTCCGGTTAGCCACTGCGAAAAACCGTCGAGCGTTAAAGGAGAGACCGGCTGAGCCTGTAGCGGACCCGTCTTTATCATCAAAGCCAGTAAAGCAAGCAGGAAAAATCGCATGGATCGTTTCAACTAGGAAAAAGTAAAAACAAGTGTTTGACTTCTAAAAGCCAATCTTCTAACAAATTTGTCAAAAATAAATTAGCGTGTATACCCTTCCGTTCGTAGTTTACCGCCAGTCCTGTTGCTTACCACAGGCGTATCATTTTTTCTACTCTAAACCTTGATCGTATGCGTTTACATGCTGGGCTGTTTATTCTACTTTCCTGGCTTTGTTTCGGCTGTCATTCACCAGAAAAAACCAATGAATCTGAAACAAAAAAAGGACGGGTTACCCTCCGGGGTAAAATCGTAGCGACCAAAAGTCCCCTTTTATATTTCCCCATTGCAGAACACTTATACGATATTAAAGAGGATCGTTTACTAACCGAAGGGCGAGTTGATCAGGGAGGTAATTTCCAGATTCAATTTGATTTGGATGCACCAAAAGTTTTAAAAATTTTAGGTCGAACTGCGTACGTAACGCCGGGTGAAACCGTGGAATTAGCGATTACCATTCAAAAACCTTACGAGGGACTCGAACGGGTACAATGGCAAGTAAAAGCTGACTATCCCGGCAATTACCTGTATTTTACGGATACAACCCTTGCTCCCCTACTTCCGCCATCTAGTCTTTCTGAGATGGCGGAGACCCCTACGGCTAATGACCTCAAAGCTCAAAAACAATCGCTGATTAATCAGCGAGCTAGGGCCGATTCTACCGTGGATCACTACGCGGGACAAGCTTTATCGGTCGGTTTTCAGCAATGGTTAAAAATGAAAAATAAATACGCTTATCTCAGTGCTTTACTGGATAATTTGCCGTTTACGGACGAAGGTACGTTTAAACCTTATCCAGCTGAGTACTTAGAAGAGTTAAAAGATTTTCCCTGGAATGCAGATACCTCATACGCCAGTTTGCCTGATTACTATTACAGTTTACATACGTATACGTTTCAAGCACTTGCTCCCAAAAATCTGGATGACGCCATTGAGCTGATTGATCGAACGTATACGGGGCGTAACCGTGAGTATTTGTATTATAAGGTTATTCTTCAGCACCGTCGTACCCTTTGGGGAATTGCGGATCCTGAAGAGTTTAAACGGACGCGTAAAAACCTTTCTTACCTCTACAATCAAATCCACGACGAACGATTTATTTCTTTGTTGCACCAAATCGATAATGGAATACCCGCCGAAGTTCCTTTTACTGATTCAGTAAAAAATCTGCTCGTAACGGATGTTAATGGCAAGGAATTTCGTTTGGAGGAAATCTTAAAACAGGTAAAAACGCCTTACATCTACGTAAATTTTTGGGAATCCGAGTGTAAGCCCTGTCTGGATGATTTGAAATTTTATGAGGATTTTGCTAATTCTGAACTGACCTCCAAAATTACGTACCTGATGTTATCATCCGATCGGGATGACAAACATCATAAATGGGTGAATACCCATTATCGTTCAAACCTTCCCAAACAGTCTAGTTACCGATTTAAAGGCGACGGGTATCAAGTCACTAAGCGAGCCTTTAATATTCGAATGCAACCTCGCTATACCATCGTTAGTGAACATAACGTACTTTTCCTAAATGTGCCTGCTTTAAATCGTTATCAACGGCTAAGTACTTATCTCAAACTAGCTAGTATTTGAGGAAATAAATCTAAATATAGATGGTCTTTCCATCGCGTATGTAGATTTAGGTTTTCTAAGCCTATTACTCAGAATGAAGGAATTGATTGGAAGATATAGCATTAGTCTTGCTGCTACCGACTCAACATTTTATTTTTGCTATTAACCTTTAGTACCTCGTTCATTTTAATGAACGAGGTACTATTTGTCCCACACCACGATACGCTATACGATGTATGTATGTTTGTCCGCATCAGTCGACTAACCTGCCAGTTAGCCTGATTGATTGCTATTACCTAACTATCCGCCATGATCGAACCAGCCATTCCTACTAATGAATCCGAACGCTTAGCGGCTTTGGAAGAGTACAAAGTTATGGATTCTCTGCCCGAAATGGCCTACGATGCCATTACGCGGCTGGCTTCCGAAATTTGTGGTACGCCCATTAGTCTCATTACGTTACTCGACCAGAACCGCCAATGGTTTAAATCCAAGCAGGGGATTCAGAACACCGAAACACCACGTGAACTGGCTTTCTGTTCTCATGCCATTTTAACGCCAGATGTTCCGTTTATTATCGCCGACGCCCGGGAGGATGAACGCTTTCATGACAATCCCTATACCACTGGTGACCCGCATGTTATTTTTTACGCGGGGATTCCGCTCGTTACTCCCGAAGGCTACCCCATAGGTTCCTTGTGCGTCATTGACGAAAAGCCCAAGCAGCTCAGCGAAGATCAGTTGCAGGCCCTCAAAGACCTGTCCTATCAGGTGGTCATGCTGCTCGAACTCCGCCGCAAGCACTTT
>NZ_JBMDWJ010000120.1:0-13710 GCF_048595215.1 Siphonobacter sp. | reverse complement strand
TAGGCTTTATAAAACTGATCAGCCGTAGCCATAATTTCCAGGTCTGACTCGGGCGTAGCTCCTACGACCATCTGCGTACTCTGACCCGCGGGGACAAACTTGGGCGTGGAAAGAATGAGTTTTCGGTCGCTATTATACGCTTGAATGTGCTGGTTGACGAAGTGCAACGGTTTCTTGACGTCTTCGTGGCTTTTCTCGGGAGCTACCGTTTTCAAACCCGCCTCCGTAGGCATCTCCAGGTTAATACTCATCCGGTCGGCGTACAGACCAGCTTCTTGGATCAGTTCTTCACTGGCTCCGGGAATCGTTTTCAAATGAATGTACCCGTTGAAACGTTCTTCCAGCCGTAGTTTTTTTACAATTCGAAGCAGGCGTTCCATGGTATAGTCAGCATTTTTGAAAATGCCGGAACTCAGGAAAAGGCCTTCAATGTAGTTTCTACGGTAAAAATTAATGGTGAGTTCTACGACTTCCTCTACCGTAAAGGCTGCCCGCTGAATGTCATTGCTTTTCCGGGAAACGCAGAAGGCACAGTCGTAAATACAGTGATTGGTTAGTAGAATTTTGAGCAGCGAAACGCATCGGCCATCTTCCGTAAAGCTGTGACAAATGCCATTGGCCTTACTGTCGCCTAATCCTTTGTTGGTATTTTTTCGATTACCACCGCTCGACGCACAGGAGACGTCATACTTGGCAGCATCGGCTAAAATTTGCAACTTTTCGCTCGCTCGATTAAAATTCATGGCTCTGATATTTGTGTAAATATATTAACTTTTGATTGTATAAAATAATCAAACCAGCGGAATTATCGAATCTATTGTGTGTATATTTTGTCTGTTTTGGGTCTTTTTGAGTTAAATCAGAGTAGGAGTCAAAACACTCGCTTAGTGGCCTGAATGGAACCATGGATTTTTGTCACTTTTGTAGTCAGCCTCATTTTCCGCTGGAAGTAGATAGAATAGGGATTGTTCTGCTAGAAAACTGCATAAAAAAAGACCCGGTTGTAGGCCGGGTCTTTTCCGTTTAACAACAAAAATCTTATTCTTTTTTGTACTGCTCAATAATCTTGTACAGTGCTTTCTGCGTTTCCAGATTCGTGAAGTACTCAAACAACATAATGTGCATGTCGTAATTAAGCGTCAGGGCCGTTTCCAGGTATAAGAAAGCTTCCCGGAACTTACCGGCGTGAATCAGGTAAACCGTAAGCTGGTAGTATAATTCTGCTTCATCGGGACATTCGTCCAGAGCCTGCATAATGATGTCAGTCGCTCTTTCAAAATCGCCCTGTTCGTAATACAGAATCGACCATTTTACCCAGATCTCTACGTCTTCGGGGGCCACTTCTACGCCAGCCCGGTACGCTTCTTCGGAGGAAATGGCATTGCCGATACGCTGTTCGGTTTCAGCAACGGCCAGCCAGTAATCCGCATTTTTTTTGTTCAGGTTTAAAGCTTTCCGCAGAAAATGCAGAGCCTGAAACCACTTATTCATCTCATACAAACAGACACCGACACCGTACCATCCTTCATCCCAAAGCGGGTCGAGCTGAATGGATTCCTTGTAATGTTTGATGGCCTCTTCGTAGTTCAGCTGTTTTTCCAGACTGGCCGCCAGGCAGCAGATCGTCTCCGGGGTCGGTTCTTCGCACTTAAGCGTTTTTTCGTACGCTTCCTGAGCTTCCTGATACCGCTCCAGATTCATGTACGTATTACCGAGGTTATAATACGCCGACGCGAAGTTTTTCTTCAGGTACGTAGCATATTCATAGGCTTCGGCAGCTTCATCGTAGCGTTCAAGCTTTGAATAGGCAATACCCAGGTTATACCAGGCATTATATGAAGAAGGATCGCGATCAGTAAAAGCCAGGTAATACGGCAGACTCTCTTCAAGCTTACCCAACTGGTCCAAGCAGTTCGCTAGTTCATACAGAGCATTTTCGTTACTCAGGTCACCGTGTACGGCTTGCTGGTAATGCTCAATGGCTTCTTCAAATTTTCCCCACTGCTGGTAAGCCAGTCCCAGGTGGTAATGCACTTCATCTTTTTCCTCGGCGTAATCGAGGACTTCCTTGAGCATCTCGATGGCATGCTCATAGTCGCCGATGAGCCCATAGACTGTGCTGCGTAAGTAAAAAATATCTAAGTCGTGGGGATTGAAAAGGGCGGCACGTTCAAGCAAATCCAGGGCTTCATCGTACCGTTGAAAATTGGCCATAATCTGGGCCTGATTCAGCATCAATTCCAACGAGTAAGGGTACTGAGATAAACCGTATTCGCAGGCTTTTAAAGCATCTTCTAATTTTCCCTCTTCTAAATAATGTTCGACGATTTGTTCATACGTATCCAGATCGAAGAACGAATCCTCCCGGTTCTGCAACATTTTTTCGAATCGCTTCACAGAGTCATGGGTGGCTTCCGGGCGGTCGTCGAATTCAGGTTGTTCCATCATAAGGCAACGGGTGTAATGGCAAACGTAATCCCGGTTTGATGCGTAACAAAGCAAGCTTTGGTGTACGAATCGATACTGTACTAAAGTTGGGTACGTCTATTGGTTTTCATGTTAAGGAACATTCTAAGATAACTAGAAAATTCCATTTACCCAATCCTTGTTTGAAAATGTTGACTACATCGTGAGTGTATTTACGGCATAAGGGCTGAAGAAATTACGGGTACTTTTTCGTAAAAACTTGGTTTGAAGGCGATTAGATTGAGGTTTGATAAGGGGAAGAACCCTCTTTTGGCACCTTTTGCCTGGGCTGAAAACACAAAAAAGCCCGTCTTGTAAGACGGGCTTTTTTGTGGCAATAAAGCAATTATTCAGCTCCGCTACCATCGTCGAGGCGGTTGCCTAAACGTTGATACTGACGGTTGAAAATGGCTTCGTATTTGTTAGCCTCTGTTTCGAGTTTGGCATCGTGCAATTGCTGGACAACTAGATTCATCTGATACAGGTTTACCCGAATATCCTGACTGTCGCCATTGGATTCAATGTAGTAGTTCAGGTTTTCGTCGGACCGTTTCATGATTAGTTCCGCCATTTGCAGGGCTTTCGCTTTTTCGCCAACCGAAATCAGTGGCCCGATGAAACTTACCGAAATCTGATCGTAAGGAATGGCTTTATCCGGAATGGCCTCCAAGCAGCGATTCAGTACCGTTTTCGCTTCAGCTAGTTTACCTTCCTGAATCAGTTGCGTAGCGAGTCGGTAGAACGCAATCCGGGCCGATACCGTCGGGGCTCCCCGGTAGGTTTCGTCGTAGTACACGTTCGGATTGTTCATTTCCCGCCAAGCCATCTTCGTCATCATGTTTTTGTACATAATGTCAGAGTTAACAAAGCCATCGCGGGCACCGGGTACCTTAAACGGCATGAGTCGGTAGGCGTATCCTTCGAGTTGCAAAAACTCCTTCAGACCCAGGTAACTCTGCGAACCCAGCGTAGAGGCGAAGTACACCGGACGTTCAAAATTGTTATGAGCAATGATGTCAAGCTGAATCAGTTCGGGTTTCGTGATGTCGTTCTGACCGAAACTCCAGTTCATCCGATCGCCGGGGAGTAGGGATTCAAACTCTTTGGAAACCAAGCCGGATTGACGAATTTTCGTCGTATCCAGCTTCAGTGAGAAGATGGACGAAGGTAATACGTTCATCTGACCCAGCGTCGTCTGCACCTGAATCGCAGGATTGTTCTGTTTCACCAGCTGAATGTATTCCTGGAGGTCAATACCGTCTTTCACGTTCGGGTTTTCCGAGAACGGAATCTGATCATTAATACCCGTCCGGAAGTTGTCCATTTCGAGTGTAATCGGCAGCGGTTTGGATTCGTAGGTTTGCCGCTTCATCTGATCAATGTACCAGTCCGTACCCAGCAACGAAAGGTTACATACCCGAACGTCAGTCCGGAACCCTTCTACTTCCTGTACGTACCAGAGCGGGAAGGTGTCGTTATCCCCACCCGTGAACAAAATGGCATTGGGAGCACAGGAACTCAGCATGTTCTTGGCAAAGTCTACCGAGTGCCAGCGGTTCGAACGGTCGTGGTTATCCCAGCTCTTTGGACCCATCATCACGGGTACACCCAAGGAAAGTACACTGGCGAGTACGCCGGCAGTAACTGTATTTTTGGAAACTTTGCTCAGGAACTGCTGCAAGGCCAGTACGCCTAATCCAGCCCAGAGAGCAAAGAAATAGAACGAACCTACGTAAATGTAATCCCGTTCGCGGGGCTCCGTAGGGGGGGAGTTCAGAAACACCACCAGTGCCAGACCCGTCATGAGGAAGCTGATCGCCACGACAAGCCAGTCTTTTTCGCGTTTGGTGAACTGGATAAAGAAGCCCAGCAGCCCCAGAATCAGCGGCAGGAAATAGAAATTATCGTGAGCTTTATTATTCTTGATACTTTCGGGCAGAGCCGCTTTATTGCTAAGACGAGGCATCCAGTCCGCCCATTCGTAGTCACTTTCCCGACCCGCGAAATTCCACATGAAGTATCGCATGTACATAAAGCCCATCTGGCGGCTAAACATATAACCAATGTTCTGTCCAAAGGTGGGCTTTACGAACCGCGATTGATCGCTGGGATCGCGGGGGAGGCCCAGGATTGAGGCATATAGTTGAGCATGACCCGGCTGTTGCGACCACAAACGGGGCAATACCATTTGCTGGTCTTTTTCCCAAACGTACTCGGGCTTGTAGTCGTAAATTTTATACTGACCACCTTCCATTTTGTACATCGGATCCCCACGGCGGATGTCCGTAACGCGAGCCGTAAAGAGCGGTCCATACGTCAGCGAGCGACTGCCATATTGTTCCCGACGGAGGTAGCTGAGGTAATTGATGGCATCCGAAGGATTGTTTTCATTGATGGGCGGATTGTAGTTCGCCCGTACCAGTGCCTGCGTATAGGAGAGGTACCCAATAAGTACGAAAGCCAGCGAAAGCAAGGCCGTACTTAACACCGGATTCTTTTTCTTCTGAGCAAACCAAACGCCATAAATGACGGCTCCGAAAAACACGATGACGAAGAAAATAACACCAGAATTGTAAGGTAGTCCGAAGGAATTAACGAAGAGTTTTTCGATCGAAAAGGCCATGGCGGGAATACCCGGAATGATACCGGCGTTGATGATTCCTAAGATGACTACGCCGATAATTAAGGATACAATACCTCCAATAAGCGTTGGATTCTGCTTCTTTTTGAAATAGTAGATCAGAGCCAGGGCGGGCAAGGTTACCAGGTTCAGTAAGTGAATACCGATGGAAAGGCCCGTCAAATAGGCAATTAAAATGATCCAGCGATTGGCTTTTGCTTCATCTTCAATGAGTTCCCAGCGATACATCGCCCAGAATACCAGAGCGGTAAAGAACGATGACATAGCGTATACCTCGGCCTCAACGGCGGAGAACCAGAACGTATCGCTAAAGGTGTAAATCAACGAACCGACTAGCCCGGCACCGAGTACACCAATGGATTCTCCGAGCGTAAGGGTATCCGCCGACTTCGCTACGATTTTGCGTCCCAGCATGGTTAATGTCCAGAACATGAACAGAATCGTAAAGGCACTCGCCAGTACGGACATCATGTTTACCCAGTAGGCGACCCGGGTTACATCGCTACCAGCCAGCAAAGAAAACATCCGGCCAATCAGCAAAAAGATGGGGGCTCCCGGTGGGTGCGGGACTTGTAATTTGAATGCACAGGCAATGAACTCACCACAATCCCAGAAACTGGCCGTCTCTTCGACGGTCATAGTATAGGTGAATAAAGCAATGGCGAAGACACTCCAACCCAGTAGGTTATTGATCCGCTGGAAATTTTTCATGAAGTAGTTTTATGCTAAATAATCTAATTCGGGTGATGGTTGTAGGGAAAAGATCAGCCAAAAATAGCAAAAAGCCTCCGACCCAGGGGGCAGGAGGCGTTAAAATCTGTTAAGCTCCCTTGAGAAGTAAGGTTTATACCGACATTTGCGGGTCAGTAACCAGCAGAGTGTAAAGACCTTACCCGCCAGGATTCTTTTTCAGTCAGTAACCTTTTCGAAAAAGATATTTACTGAAAGCGTATATTTCGTCCCTGTACAAGAAGGATTTTAGCTAACCGCTTCGACAGATGAATCGTAAAGATCATTCTAAAACAAGCGTAGGTAACGAACGAAAGATCCGCCAGGTAGTTCCGCTTAGGCTTTATAAAACACCCATTTTGATAACTCCTTCAGGGTTACTTTCTTTCCGTACATCAGAATACCTACCCGATAAATACGCGAAGCCAGCCAGGTGGTAAATACAAAGCCAACCACCAGTAAAACCATCGACAGTCCTAATTCCCACCATTCTACCCCAAACGGTACGCGGGCCATCATGTTGATGGGCGAGGTAAAGGGAATAATGGACGCCCAGAAAGCTACTTTACTGTCGGGTTCGTTCACGACAAAGTTCATGAGCATCATACTGATGATGAGTGGAATGGTAACCGGAAAAATGAGCTGCTGCCCTTCTTGCGGGCTCTCAACGGCCGAACCGACGGCCGCAAACAGCGAGCTGTAGAACAAATAACCTCCCAGGTAGTAGAATAAAAACAAACTCAGAATTTTTACCCAGGGCAGGGTACCCATGGAATCCATAAGGCCCATCACTTTTGAGCCCGGACCGGCTTCGCTCATTTGTTTGACGGCGGCTTCTACCTGCTGCTGACTGGCCTTGCTACTAAGTTCGGTTTTCGCTTTTGCTTCCAGTTTGGATTTGAGTAGGGTGGAGGTCACGCTCGAAATAGAAATCGTCAGGACAATCCACAATAAAAATTGCGTTAAGCCAACCAGTCCCACGCCCAGGATTTTTCCCAGCATGAGTTCCGAAGGACGTACCGAAGAGACAATGACTTCCACGATCCGGTTGCTTTTTTCTTCGATTACCCCATTCATCACCTGCGATCCTGAAATGAAGACAATGAAATACAGCAGGATGGATACGACGTATCCCAATCCCATGGCTACGCCCGCATGACTGGATTTTTCTTCGCCTTCTTCCAGACTATACGTTTCGGCGTTGACATTCACGCGGTTGTCTTCAATAACCTGTATATCAATGCCCGCCCGCTTGAGTCGCTGGTTACGGACTTCGGTCTGAACAATGCTTTCGATATCGCTCTCCAGACTCAGACTTACGTTCTTTTCGGAGAAAATCTGTAAGCCATTCGGATGGTCGATGATGTCGCGGGGAATAAATACCAGAGCAGCAACCTTACTGCTTTTTAAATCGGTTTTGGCTTTGGTAAGGGTCGTTTTTTTGAAGGCAAACTGGTAGTCTTTTCCATTTTTGAAGCGTTGCTGGAACAGCCCCGATTCATCAATAATTTCAACCGTTTTCTGATCGCTACCCGCAAAAAACAAGAGAGCCGGAATGGCGTAGATGGCCGTAATCAGAATGGGGGTAAGTAGCGTTGTGATCCAGAAGGACTTTTTCCGAACGCGGGTCAGGTATTCTCGTTGGAGGATTAATAAAATCTTATTCATAGCAACAGGATCGGTTAAGGGATTAAGGCTTGGGTTGGCGTTTCACCCACGACTTGAATAAAAATGTCATTGAAAGAAGGCACATGTTCACTGAATTGCTTGAGTTCCACCTGAGCAATCAACTGAGTCAGTAAGTCATTGACGTGGCCTCCCGGTAAAATACGAACCTGTGAGCGGTACACGCCGGGTTCTACTTCTGTGGACGAGATCAGCTCATAATACGCCGATAGGACCGGTGTGCCCACGTACTCAATCGTATAGGTCTGATCCATGAATTGCCGCTTGATGGCTCGTTTGTCACCCTTCAGTACGACCTGCGATCGGTTGATTAGAGCAATTTGATCGCACAGCTCCTCTACGGATTCCATGCGGTGCGTGGAGAAGATGATGGTAGCCCCCTTCGCTTTCAATTCCAGAATCTCATCTTTGAGCAAATTGGCATTGATCGGATCGAACCCCGAAAAGGGTTCATCGAGAATGATTAGCTTGGGATCATGCACAATGGTGGCAATGAACTGACATTTCTGAGCCATCCCTTTCGAGAGGTCTTCCACCTTTTTGTCCCACCAGTCGCGGATGTCGAACTTGATAAACCATTGCTTGAGACGTTCCGTGGCTTCGCGTTGCGAAAGACCTTTAAGGCGGGCCAGGTAAATGAGCTGATCACCCACTTTCATTTTCTTGTACAAGCCACGTTCTTCCGGCAGGTAACCAATATCGGCAATGTGTTTGGGTTGCAGGGATTCACCATGCAGCAGAATTTCCCCTTCATCGGGAGCCGTGATCTGATTGATGATACGGATGAGTGAGGTTTTGCCGGCTCCATTGGGACCCAATAAACCAAAAATGCAGCCTTGAGGAATGGAAAGCGATACATCGTTGAGGGCCGTATGGGTCGCATAGCGTTTTACCACATGACGGGCTTCGAGTAAGGGTTGACTCATTCGGATCGTAAATTGATGGACAAGCGGAGAAATGAATGTAAGATATACAATTCCCAAGGGAACGTTGTCATGGTCAAAGGATACTTACAAAACTGCACGATTGGATAAGGTTCGTTGCCAAAAACTACACAAACGGCTTAAAACGCAAATCAGCCCCTGATTCCACGTGAACAGGGGCTGATTTACCAGGCGAAAAGAGCATGAATTAGTAGTAACGTTCCCGAATCTGAAAGAGAATCCAGAGTTCAACGCCCGCGAAAACGACGGCAAAAATAAGACCGCCCGTACCCCAGGGCATATTCAGTAAAGCCGATAAAACACTAAAAGTGACAGCAATCAGTACGGAGAAGTACAAAAGATTCCAGCCTTTGCGGCGGTTGATACGAAGGGGACTAAACGCCAGCAGCATCAGAACCGACTCAATAATATTTCCAATGACGTCAAGGTATACGGATGAAGTCATCCCATAGGAACGAGCAAAGGAGTTCTGATAGGTCGGAATGAGCGAAGCCAACCCTAGAATGCCGTTGATCAGGGCTAACCAGGGCATAATCTGTACAAAAATTTCTTTAACGTTAAAGGGAATGGTAGGTAAGGTTCGTAAAAAGAAACCTTCCAGCTGAGCTTCCAGGGGTAGTTTTGTAGGCATAGAATAGCGACTATTGGCAGTGGAGGATGTGATCCGGAATCACGTCTCAATTCTACGAGAAAGTAGGTAACTTTCAAATGAATTGGTCTAAAAAGGGCTTCTATTTGACGAGTTTTTTTGTACTTTTTGCGAAAAATACCCGTTTACTCTGATAAATTCTGGCTATCGGACCCGCTATCTTTACCCAGTGGGCAAAGACTCCATCGTTGTTTTACCTGAATTTTCTTTATGAAACTTTCCATTACCTGGCGAATTTTTATCGGTTTAGTGTTAGGCGTTCTCGTGGGTTACATTGTACACATGTCCTACGATTCGGGCAGCCCAGCCGATCAGGAAACCCTGGCTACCTGGAGCAAAAACCTGCAAATTATCAGTAAGGTTTTTCTGCGGATGATTAAGATGATTATCGGACCGCTGGTTTTCTCCATGCTGGTGGTAGGCATTGCTAAACTCGGCGATTTTAAGATGGTAGGCCGGATTGGCGGAAAAACGTTGGGCTACTTCCTGTTTGCTACCATTCTTTCCCTGCTGACGGGTCTGGCCGTCGTCAATGTACTCAAACCCGGAAAAGTGATGCAGTTGCCTTTACCGGCTACGGGCACGGATACTGGTATTGAAGCGAAGAAATTTTCCCTGGAATCGTTCATGTACCACATTTTCCCGCAGAGTATCATCGAGTCGATGGCGGGTAATGAGATTCTACAAATTGTAGTATTCTCGATCTTCTTCGGTATTGCAACCGCCGCCATTGGTGATGCGGGCAAAGTCGTCGTGAAAGGTCTGGACGCGGTATCACACGTCATGTTCAAGATTGTTTCCTACGTCATGAACTTCGCTCCATTCGGCGTATTTGGGGCTATTGCAGCCGTCGTGGCTACCGAAGGACTGGGCATTTTTGCCGGATACGCGTATCTGATCTTCAGTTTCTTCCTGGGTCTGGCCTTCTTCGTGTTCATCGTACTCTGGATTATCTGTCTCGTGAACAAGATCCCGTACTTTAAACTGCTAAGTCTGGTAAAAGATCCGGCTTTACTGACCTTCAGTACGGCTAGTTCTGAGGCTTCCATGCCGCAGACGATTGAGGCATTAAAAAAATATGGATGTTCCGAAAAGATCATCAGCTTCGTACTGCCGCTGGGTTATTCCTTCAATCTCGATGGTTCGATGATGTACATGACCTTCGCCACGGCTTTCATTGCTCAGGCGTACGGAAAGGATTTATCGACGGCTCAACAACTTACGATGCTGGCTACGTTAATGCTGAGTAGTAAAGGAATTGCCGGTGTACCCCGTGCTTCGCTGGTGATCATCGCCGGAACCATGACGATGTTTGATCTGCCCATCGAGGGTCTGGCTCTATTATTAGGCATTGATCAGATTCTGGATATGGGACGTTCTGCTACCTCCGTGATTGGGAATGCCGTAGCTACGGCAGTCGTATCCAAATGGGAGGGAGAGCTGGATTTACGAAAATTACACTCCTCTGAAGAGTTGCCCGTTTAGCTTTAATGAGCTATTTAACAAGAAAAGGAGCCTCATGAGGCTCCTTTTTCGTTTATAAGCACGGTGTCATTATTGACCAATGGCATCACTGCCGCCCAAGGCTCCTTTTCGCATGTCCAGTTTTTGAATCAAATCGGCGGAGAGGGGTTCTGAGTAAGGACCATAAGCCATGACCAGTACACCTTTTTTTCCGTCTTTCGATTCAATCGCGTATACCGCTGACATATCACCTGGATCGGTAATACCTTCAAAACGATACGCTTCTACGACTTCAAAATCTTCGGGGTGCAGAACCATCCCGAGTGAAGCATAATTCAGGGCTCCATTTTCAATACTGAAGCTTTCCGTAAAACCCTTGGCTGCTAATGCGTTGATAGCCTCGGTTTCGGTGGTGTATTCATCCATGGTACTGATAGTTTAAAGGGTTAAAGATCGTCTTTTGACTCAAGCGTTGACGGTTGGCAAATGTATTTTCTAAGACAGACTATCTAAAAAATTAGGCCACCTTGCTGGGAAAGCCCGGTCGGGAGCCTGTATGTTTGTCCTAAAATCACTTGTCAATCATGTGGGAAGAAAAAGAAAATCAGTTGCAGCGAAGCTTCGAATTCAACGATTTTTCGGAAGCCTTTGCCTTTAAGACCAGGGTTGCGTTCATTGCCGAAAAACATAATCACCATCCCGACTGGTCTAATGCTTACAACCAAGTGACCATCGCACTGACTTCGCACGACGCAGGGCATTTGGTGACGGAGAAAGACCGCCAGATGGCGAAAGAAATCGATCAGTTACTCTAAGTACTTTGTTTGTCAAAGGATTACCTGCATGGTACTGTGAAGGAAGTGCTCCAAGGTATCGCATTATAAATCATAAACGCCGTTTTCAGAGAGGGCATCGAAGCGAACGCATGTTCCGAAAGCTATGAACTGAAAACGGAAAACTTTTCCATGAAACTTTACCTGGTTCCTACGCCGATTGGCAACTTGGATGATATTACGCTGCGGTCGTTGAAAGTACTGCAAAGTGTGGACGCCATTCTGGCGGAAGATACCCGTACGACCGGGCAGTTGCTCAAACATCTGGGCATTCAGAAACCGCTGATGGCCCACCATTCCCACAACGAACACGCGTCGGCGGGGGGCGTAGTCAAGATGATTCAATCGGGAAAAACGCTGGCTTTGGTTTCGGACGCGGGTACGCCTGGTATTTCAGATCCCGGCTTTTTACTGGTGCGTGAATGCCTCAAAAATGGTCTTGACGTGGAATGCCTGCCCGGAGCAACGGCCTTTGTACCAGCTCTGGTCAACTCCGGTTTACCTACGGACCGATTTACGTTCGAAGGCTTCCTGCCCCAGAAAAAAGGTCGTCAGACGCGTATTAAAGGATTAGTTGAAGAGGAGCGGACCATGGTCTTCTACGAGTCGCCGCACCGGATTGTCAAAACGCTCGAGCAACTGGCCGAAGCATTCGGACCCGAGCGACCGGCTTCGATTTCCCGGGAACTGACCAAAGTATTTGAAGAAACCGTACGCGGTACCCTGACCGAACTCATCCAGCATTACACTCAACACGCCGACCGCGTGAAAGGCGAGTTTGTACTGATTGTGGCCGGACTGGAAAAATAAGTTCTTTTTATACGTTTGCCCCAAATCCTGCACCATGGTTTTGCGTCGTCTGCTTCTTTTTTGTTTGCTTAGTTTCTCGTTTATGGCCAGGGCTCAGGTACTGAGTCCACAGGCGAAGGTAAGTTTGCTAACGGTGGGTCCGGGTGCCGACATCTATACCTTTTTCGGACATACGGCCATCTGGATTTATGACCCGGTACTGGGCCTGGATCAGGTCTATAACTACGGAACCTTCGATTTCCGGGCGTCTGGGTTTTACTGGAACTTCCTGCGGGGAAACCTGCCGTACCAACTGTCGTCCGGGCCGCTGGATTATCCCGACCCGCGATACAGCCAGCTGGAGTACTGGAAATCGGAAAACCGGGGCGTCGTAGAACAGGTACTGAACTTCAGCCCTGAGCAGAAACAGCGGTTGTTTGAACTCATGGAGTTTAACGCTCTGCCCCAGAATAAAACCTACCAGTACCGACCCTATTACGACAACTGCTCGACGCGGCCCCGGGATAAGGTATACGAAGCCGCTCAAGGTAGCATTCGTTACGATTCAACGGATGCCTTTTTAGTCGGCCGATCGTACCGGGACTGGATGAATGATTACCTGACCGACAGCCCCTGGTCCCGCGTAGGACTAAACCTGGCTCTGGGATACCCCATCGATCGGATTACGACGATGCAACAGGCCGCCTACATTCCCAATAACTTGTTGCGACTCTTCGACCGGGCCCAGATCATAAGGTCCGATGGCAGAAAAGAAAAACTGGTGCTGCAAACCAATACGCTGTTTAAGGAGGAACCCCAACCAACCAGTTTCCTCTGGATTGCGGCTTTTTGGCTGGTGATGGCGTCGCCCTTGCTGATACTGATTCTGCGACGGAAACAAATCAAAGCCGGGGGTACGTTCGACCGCACGCTACTCTTCATTACGGGACTTTTCGGCATTATTCATACGCTGCTCTGGTTTGGTACCCAACATGGCATTACCGACTGGAACTACAGCATGTTCATTACCAATCCGTTCAATATTCCCGCTCTGTTGTTACTCTCGCGAAAACCCCGTTGGCTGATGTACTATTTCATCGCGGCCATGGTCTTTCTGGTGGCGGGTGTGATGTTGGAGATTCTGTTTTGGAAAGGAACTTACGGGATGATTTTCCTGACCGTTACGCTGTTCGTGCGTTACCGCCATCTGGCTTTGTACGTGAAGAAGGGCTAGGGAATGTAGTTTTTTACCGCAATAAAAAATCCCGTCAGCTACGAACTGACGGGATTTTTTATTGCGGTAAAGGTCGATTTAATTCTCCCGAATATCCATTAGAATTCGCCAATCTTTGGGCAGGTAATTATTCAGCCGATTGGGCAGTACCTTTACCCAACCTAGTCCGTGGCCCTGGTATGAGACCAGATGCCAGCCTTTCTGAGAGGTTTCATACGCAAAGTCTTCGCGTTTCAGAAAACGTAAAGCATCCTCCCGTGATACCTCAAGTCGGG
>NZ_JBMDWJ010000119.1:0-5639 GCF_048595215.1 Siphonobacter sp. | reverse complement strand
GCAATGCCGCCGGAACCAATCATCACGTAGCCTTCCGGGTTGCTAACGAAGCGATTCAAATGGAATTCAGGGAGAAAATCCTGCAGAGTGGCTTACAGATTACCTCCAAAATCAACCGGGATTATTTTTTCTCCCTGTACTTCCGCGAACCCGGGGGCGTCTTGTTTGAAATTGCAACCGATAATCCCGGTTTCACCGTTGACGAGCCATTGACGGAATTAGGAAGTCAGCTGAAACTGCCCCAACAATATGAAGGCTCACGGGCAAAAATAGAAAAAGGGCTGCCGCCGCTGGATACGAACTAAACGAGTTTAGGTGTTTCACTTACCGCTTGATTTACAACCTATTTCAGCGTTTAGCTAGCCTACCACTCCGGATTTGGTAAATAGTTTGTCAATCAACCGTATTCTTACCTTCTTATGAAAACGATTGGACTTTATGGATTTGGCCGGATTGGCCGGCAATTCCTACGAATCGCTCTACAGCACCAGTGGTTTGTACCCACCGCTATTGCGGACATTCGCGATGAACCTACCCTGGCCGCTTTGTTTGCCGTTGATACCAATTACGGTCGATGGCCGGAGCCCGTTTCGGGCAGTGAAGGTTTACTTACCATCGGCGACCGAAACATTCCCTACTACAATTCTGGGAAGGAAGTACCGGACTGGTCAGCTCTGGGCGTGGATCTGGTGGTGGACTGTACGGGCCGGGCTACAACACGGGCCGGAGCCCAGGTTCATCTGGATCATGGAGCGAAGTACGTACTCGTGAGTGCTCCTAGCAAAACGCTGGCCGATTGTGATGCGGTACTGCTAAAAGGGATCAATCTGGATACATTTGATGCCGCCAATCACCGGATCATTAGTATGGGGAGCTGTACAACCAATGCTCTGGCCGCCGTGGTCAAAGTGATCCTGGAAAACTTTGGCATCCAATACGGACTTTTCTCAACGGTTCACTCGTATACCAATTCCCAGTCACTCACCGACCAGCCCATGAAAGATCGCCGGGACTCCTGGGCGGCGGCGGAGAATATTATACCCTCGTCGTCGGGGGCCGCCCGGGCTCTTCAGTTCATCTGGAAAGACCTTCAGATCACGGGTAAGGCGTACCGCGTTCCCACCCGCACGGGGAGTATTGCCGAACTCAATCTCATTACCGAAAAGGATTGTACGGTAGCGGAAGTCAATGATGCGTTCCGGAAAGCGGCCAGTGATGGGCCTTTGCAAGGGGTAATGGATGTACTGGAAGATCAGTGGGCGTCCTCCCGAATCGTTGCCGACCCGCATTCGTCCATCGTCGACTTACCCCTGACGGCCAAAGAGGGCAAACTATTATCAGTAGCCGCCTGGTACGATAACGAGTGGGGTTTTTCCAATCGTTTGGCCGAGGTCGCCGCTTTTCTGCTGGAACGAATTTAAAAAACGATCCTTGTACTAATTTGAGAATTCCTTTGTGGGAAAGGCTCTGCAAAGAAGAGATTATGACTCCTTTGCAGAGCCTTCCCAGATTCGCGGTGGGTCCGATTGTATGTGCAAAACGCAAGGTTGTACAGTAAGCAGTTCAACTAGTATATATCTACTGTTGTCAGTCCATGACTTGTAGCTAGGTCTGGTTCGTTTCTCCACCCAATCACGTATAGGTGACCAAACGTATACGTTGGTTCCTGGTTAATCCCTAGCCTAATTTTCGTGGAAGCTCGTATCTTTATTGTGAGCTATTTTTGTTTGTGGCCACTTCTAACGAGCAGTGCTACTGCCGCTTCATCGAATGTATAACGATTGGCAAACCATTCAACGAATCAGTACGGGAAAACCTACGCGTTCAGTTCTTGTTTTGGGTCTGATTTTGTTCAGCTTATCGGCGATTGGACAGAACATCAACCGACCCATGGTCAATCAGTTGTTGCTTCAGTTACGCCAGAGTAAAGCGGACGAAAACCGGGTGCATGTGTTAATGGAACTTGGCAAGTTTCATATCTATAAGCCGGGGGAGGCCAAAATTGATTTAGATAGTGGACGAACCTATCTGAATCGGGCTAAAAAATTAAGCGACTCCCTGCACTTGTTAAGTTGGTACCATGATGCGGAAAGCATGCTGGTAGTGGCCGATCTGGAAGAAAGAAACACTCGGCAAGGGGAGCAACGGTTGCGGCAATTAATCCGTGATTGTCAGCGAACCGGCGATCGGCTGGGGGAGGCCAATACCCGCTTCAGGTGGGCCGTTTGGTTACGCAATAGTAGTGAGGATTACCAACCGGTCTTTGCTAATTTTCGTCAGGCGGCCGCCATCTATCGGTCTTTACCTAATCCTGAAAAGGAAACCAATGCCCTGAAAGAAATGGCCGATACCTATCTTTATCAGGGGGATCTGGACAGTGCGGAGGCGGGTTTGATTCATGCATTACATTGCTATAAGGCCATTAAATACCCGAAGCTTCATTACACCTATAATTCCTTGTCCAGTGTAGGTATCCTGAAGGGCGATTATGAAAAAGGCTTACGCTACGCTCTTCTTAGCATCGAAAACATGCATCAAACGGGCGATACGGCTTCCGCCGCCGCCTATTACAGTGACTTAGGGCGTATTTATGAGGAGACGGGCAACCATCCGAAAGCCTTAGAATGGTACAAAAAATCACTGGTGAAGTGGCGACAGGAAAAGTTAGCCAACTTCGCCATGTTTAACACCGCCGGATTCATTGCCAAGGATCTGATTGCCCAGCATAAACCGAAGGAGGCTCTTCAGTTACTGAAAAAACTGATTCAGGAAATACCCACCAATACATTCATTCAAAAAGCCTGTGTTGCTCAAAATTTGGCCTATTGTTACGATGCCTTGCATCAGTACCCCGTAGCCGAACACTATTACAAAGAAGCCCTCGCTTGGTACGAAAAGAACAAACTTGATTTCGAGGCTTCTCAAAAGGCTGAGCAGGACATTGGGACCTTTTATTTGCAGCAAAAAGACTTCGCAAAAGCTGATTTTCATCTTCGCAAAGCCCTGAGTTTTTCTCCGCAGAAAAACGCCCGTTCCACCATCAAAGATATTCACCTGCTCTTGTTTAAAGTGGATTCGGCTCGGGGGAATTACGTGTCGGCCATTCAACATTTCCGGCTGCACAAAGCGTTGAGTGATTCGCTGTTTAATGAAAAGAAAAGTAAGCAGATCGCCAGTTTGCAAATCAAATACGATACCCGAAAGAAAGAACAGGACATCGCCTTACTTCGCGAGCAAAGCCGCCTCCAGCAAAATGAACTCAGTCACGAACGAACAACCCGCAACAGCATCATCCTCGGGGCCGTTCTTCTGGCCGGATTATTAGGGGTGAGTTACCAGCAGTACCGGCTCAAGCAGCGGAGTAATCAGCTTTTACAAACGAAGCAGCTCGAAATCAATCGTAAAAATGATTCGCTGGAGCAAATTCTACTGGAGAAGGAAAATCTGCTGGAAGAAAAAGAATGGATGCTGAAAGAAATCCATCACCGGGTAAAAAACAACCTGCAGATTATTTCCAGTATGCTCAATACTCAGTTGAATTTTCTACAGGATTCTAACGCCCGCACGGCCATCAAGGATAGCCAGAACCGGGTACATGCCATGGCATTGATCCACCAGAAACTATATCAGTCGGAACATCTGGCTTTGGTAAACATGGCCGAGTTTATCCATGAAATCGTTGATTACCTGATGGAATCCTTTCCGCAAACGGAGAGCATCCGAACCAAACTGGATGTGTCGGGAATCCAAATGGATGTCGCTCAGGCTATTCCCATTGGGCTAATCATCAACGAAGCCGTGACCAACTCACTTAAATACGCCTTTCCCCACAATCGTCCGGGATTAATTGGGATACAACTACAGTGGGTACAACCGCATCAGTACCGCGTGAGGATTTGCGATGATGGCGTAGGCTTTCCCCAGGAGCTAAACCTTGAGGATGTACCCACGCTGGGACTAACCATGATCCGGGGCTTAAGTAGACAGATTGGAGCGGATCTGGTGATTAACCAAGCGAATGGGGTTGAGATTTGTTTAGAATTTGGCGGTACGCCCAAAACGGACCGGGCCAAAGAAAGGCAGGCAGTACTGGATAAGCCGCTTTAGCTATTAGTGGGTTTAGTATACCCGCTGATGTTTAATTTCTTCATCCGGGCTTCGAGTGTGGTGGGTTTTAAATTCAGTAGTTCCGCCGCACCGCCGTTACCCCGAATGCGATTGCCTGATTTAGCCAAAGCCGCCAGAATAGCCGCCCGCATGGTTTTTTCAATGGGTTGTACCTGCTCTGCCGAAGGGCTGGAAAAAACCGGTACGCCCGATAAGGGACTTGTGCGTAAAGGTTCCGCCAGTTCCAGCGTAGCGGTAGGGGATAGGATGGCGGCTCGTTCCAGGACGTGTTCCAGTTCACGGATATTGCCCGGCCAGTCGTAGGTAAGCAGTTGTTGGAGGGATGTATTGGCGATACTCGTCAGTGGTTTGCCCAGTTTTTTACTGAGACGTCGGAGAAAATGCATGGCTAAGGGACGAATATCCTCGGGTCGCTCGCGGAGGGGCGGCACGACAATGGGGAATACGGCCAGACGGTAGTACAAATCGGAGCGAAACCGCCCATCGGCTACTTCCTGCTGTAAGTTTCGATTCGTGGCGGCAATGATTCGGGTGTCGATCTTGATCGGGCCTTTACCCCCCAGCCGTTCAATTTCTCGTTCCTGAATGGCCCGTAGTAGTTTCGCCTGTAATTCAAGTGGAAGCTCCCCGATTTCATCGAGAAACAGGGTACCGCCATTCGCTAGTTCAAACTTGCCAATCCGCTTTTCAGTGGCCCCGGTAAAGCTTCCCCGCTCGTGCCCGAATAACTCAGACTCAATCAATTGAGCTGGTAAGGCGGCACAATTGACCTTGACAACCGTTCGGCCTTGTCGCGTAGATCGGTTGTGGATAGCTCGGGCTACCAGCTCCTTACCCGTTCCCGTTTCACCCAAAATCAATACCGTTGCGTCGGTTCGGGCTACTTGACTAATATGCGTGAACACGGCTTGTAAGGCAGAGCTGGAACCAATAATCTCCTCGAAATTATGGCTGGTCTTGATCTCTTCGGTGAGGTACGTTTTTTCGAGTTCGAGCTGCTCACTCAGGGTTTTAATGCGTTCAAAAGCCAGTAGGTTTTCCAGGGCCATTCCCATCTGAACGCTAATATCCTGTAAGGTACTGAGGTCTTTGTAGGTGAAGGCATAGGGTGCCCGACTGGCCAGTACCAGCGAGGCCATGGCCTGATCTTTGATAAAAATGGGCACGTACATGACCGAAGGTAAACCCAGTTTCTGGTACAGATCACTCACGGCATTACCAGAGGGACCATCGGTAAACTGGCCCCCAACGCAAAGGGTAGGTTTGATGAGCCAGTAGGGCATATCAGCTAAGGCTTGTTGCCAGTCGGCGGGCTGTATACCGTTTCGCAGGCCGAGTTCTTGCTCGGTTACGGTCACAAAAACGCCGGCTTCTTTCTGAGCTATACTCGTCACGGAAACCGTTTCCGGAGCTGGACCAACCCGGTACAGAGCGACCATATCCACGGGCATTCGTTCGTTGATACTACCCGCCACCTGGGCCAGAACCGAACGTACATCACTACCATTTCG
>NZ_JBMDWJ010000118.1:0-9404 GCF_048595215.1 Siphonobacter sp. | reverse complement strand
CAGTATCGTTCTCCCGTGCTATAATCCGGCCCGTGGCTGGAGTGATCTGATTCTGAAACGTATGCAGGAACTGCGGGCAGTTTTACCAGCGTACGAACTTGAGTTTATCCTTTCCAATGACGGTTCCACCCGTTTGCAAGCGGAAGAAGTCAATCGCATTACCCAAGAAGAAGGAATCACCTTTCTAAATCACCCGGTGAATGAAGGCAAAGGTTCCTGCATTCGGAAGGGGGCAGCGTATTCGCACGGCGAATTCATTGTGTATACCGACCTTGATTTTCCCTTTGGCATTGAACCCATCGTACAAATGGTTTCGCTCTTGCACGATAATCCAAGCTGTCAGTTCGTGTACGGAGCCCGCACGAAAAGTTACTTCAAACAATTGCCGCTGAAGCGAAAAGTTATTTCGTACGGCCTCAAAATGCTGAATAGTTTGCTGTTATCCCCCAAAACAAAGGATACGCAAGCGGGTATTAAAGCGTTGAAACGCGAAGTGTTACAGGATTTACTCCTGACGCAAACCAATTCGTTTGTATTCGAAATCGAGTATATGTCTAAGTTGATGCGGAAAAAGGTGGAAATTCAATCCATTCCCGTACAGCCCGAACCAAACCTGGTTTTTACGGATTTTTCCAGTAAAACCATTTGGCGTGAGTTGCTGAATTTAGTCTGGATCTATGCCCATCGCCGTGGAGAACCGATTCCGCAGCCATCCATTCGTACCAACCATTCCTCTGAAACGTATGCAGGCGGTTACGCTGACTTTTGATCTCGAAGAATTCGATATTCCCGAGGAGTACGGTCAGACCGTACCCGATTCGGAGCAGATGGAAGTGACCCGACGAGGAACCGAGGCCTTATTGACCTTGCTGAAGGCGTACAACATTAAAGCTACTTTTTTCACGACCGGTCACTACGCCCGGGTCAATCCGGACTTATTACAGGCGGTGGCCCGCGATCATGAAATCGCTTCGCACGCTTTGTACCATTCGCCCCGGCACATCTTTGAGATGGATGATATCCGGCAATCCAGGGAAATTCTGGAAGAACTGACGGGGCAGCCGGTCACGGGTTTTCGTATGCCCCGACTACAGCCCTTTGATCGGGGGAAATTACTAACGTACGGATTTCAGTACGATGCATCCGTCAATCCGACGTACTTGCCCGGACGGTACAATCTGCTGCATGAAAATCCGCAACCGCACCTGCGGGATGGGCTGATCGAATTGCCCAGTTCTACGACGCCCCTGTTGCGATTGCCCTTATTTTGGCTATCGTTCAAAAACCTACCCCCGGCTCTGTTTCGGTACTGGGCTTTGCGGACTTTGCAAAAACGTAAGGTCCTGATGTTATACTTTCATCCCTGGGAATTCACGGATATACAGGCGTATCAATTGCCTGGGTACGTAAAACGAGTCGATGGAGAAGCTTTGCTGAACCGACTCGAAAAGTTGATTCAGACACTACAAAAGCAGGGAGCCTCTTTCATGACTTGCCAGGAGTACATCCGGACAAGTATGGTCTGAGAGTACAGGGTGCGTGGAAATTATTAAGCGAACCGATGGAATAGAATCCGTCGGTTCGTTTGGTTTACCCGGTACTGCCTACGGAGCTAATCCAATTGAACTGGGGTATTCGATTGAAAAGGAAAGGGACGTCACGGATGCAGTTTGCCGAATGTAGATCAGCTGTGTTGAAGAAGGTTTAGGAAACAAAGCATTCAATACCAACTCAAATTTGGTTTTTCTATATAAAATAGTACGAAAATTAGGACTTCTGTCTGACGTCGCAACTTTTCTTTTACTCGTCGTCGGTTTAGATAGTCTTTCTTTTGTCTTTTAGTAAGAAGGTTATCTTTGATTTTTGTATCATTTTCCACATCAACATCCTTCATCTTCCCATGAAGAAACGAGTACTTTTCTGGCTATGCCTCGTCCTTTGCGGCGTCCGAAGCATGGCTCAAACGCCAACATTCCCCACGAATGGCGTTCAGGACGACCGCCCCAATCGGGTCGCTTTTACGAATGCAACCATTGTGACCAATGCCCAGACTACGCTGGAAGGAGCTACGCTGCTCATCAAAGGGGCGTTGATCGAAGCCGTAGGAAAAGACGTGAAAATTCCGGCGGGTACGCAGGTCATTGATCTGAAAGGCAAGCGGATTTATCCTTCGTTCGTGGAAGGCTATGCCGCCTACGGGATGCCTGAAGTGAAGCGTGAAGCGGGCCGGATGGGTCGCGGAACACCGCAGATGGAATCCAAAAAGAAAGGAGCTTTTGGCTGGAATCAGGCGGTACTGCCGGAACTGAAGGCCGCAGAAGTATTTACTACGGATGCTAAAGAAGCCGCTGAATTACGTAAAATCGGTTTTGGCTCCGCCATCACGCATTCCCAGGACGGAATCGTTCGGGGGACGTCCGCACTGGTGGCCCTGCTCGACGGTCGCGATCAGGAAGCATTACTGAAAGGCAACGTTTCGGCTCATTATTCGTATTCCAAAGGAACCTCGACGCAGGATTACCCCAACTCACTCATGGGTTCGGTAGCCCTGATTCGTCAGACGTATTACGACGCTCAGTGGTACAAAGGTCTGAAAGGCAAGACGGAAACAAACCTTTCGTTGGAAGCCTTCAACCAGAACCAGTCCTTACCGCAGGTTTTTGAAGTAACCGACAAGCTGGGCGTCTTGCGTACGGCGAAAATCGGAAAAGAGTTCGGCGTGAATTACATCATCAAAGGTAGCGGCGATGAGTATCAGCGACTGCCCGAAATCAAGGCAACGGGCCTATCGCTGATTCTGCCCGTAACGTACCCAACGGCTTTGGATGTAGAAGATCCCTTCGATGCCAGCGTGGTCGATTTAGCCGCGATGAAACATTGGGAAATGGCTCCCGCCAACGCGGGTCTACTGGCGAAAGAAGGCATCACGTTTAGCTTCACTTCATCAGGATTACGCAACAAAGCCGACTTCATAGCCAACATTCGTAAAGCCATTGAAGCCGGCCTGGATGAGAAAGCAGCCTTAGCAGCTCTAACTTCCGTACCCGCTCAGTTGATGAAAGTGGACGATATGGTGGGTAGTTTGAAACCGGGTATGCTGGCGAACTTCCTGATTTCTTCGGGTAGTCTGTTCAGTGAATCGAATACGCTATACGAAAACTGGGTGAAAGGAAATCGCTACATCGTAACGGATATGAACGCCAGCGATTTCCGGGGCTCGTATGATCTTGCCGTAGGGTCACGTCAAAACCTGAAATTGAACATTACGGGTACGACCGACAAACCAACGTATCAGATTCTGGTAGATACGGCAAAGGTGACGCCAAAAGTGACCCGTCAGGGCGATTTGCTAACCCTTTCGTTCAAGCTCAACAAACAGGATTCGGGTGAAAACCGGATCGCGGCGTACTACGATGGCAAAAACATCAAAGGCGATGGCTTCGATGCGGCGGGTAATCCGTTGACGTTTGTGGCGACGTACCGTTCGGCTCCGCCCGTGGGACGTCCTCGTCCGGATTCGGCTCGTAAAGCTACGGCTCCGATGGGCAAGCTGATTTTCCCCTTTACGGCGTATGGGGCCGAACAGAAACCCAAAGCCGAAACGATTCTGATCAAGAACGCCACGGTCTGGACGAATGAAAAAGATGGAATCGTACCGAATACGGACGTGCTGTTGCAAAACGGCAAGATTGCCCGCGTAGGCAAGAGCCTTTCTACTCCCTCGGGTGCGAAAGTGATTGACGGTACGGGCAAGCACCTCACTACCGGAATTTTCGACGAGCACTCGCACATTGGTCTGTACTCGGTGAATGAAGGTACGCAGTCCGTCACTTCGGAAGTACGGATGGGCGACGTAGTCAACTCGGAGGACGTGAACATTTACCGTCAGTTGGCGGGTGGTGTAACGTCCTCGCAACTGTTGCACGGTTCGGCTAACTGTATTGGTGGGCAATCGGCGGTCATCAAGCTGAAATGGGGTGAAACGCCCGAAAACCTGCTGATTCCCGAAGCTCAGTTTATCAAATTTGCCCTAGGTGAGAACGTGAAGCAGGCCAACTGGGGCGATGTTGCCCGCGTACGCTTCCCGCAAACTCGCATGGGCGTGGAGCAGGTCATGATGGATGCCTTCATCCGAGCGAAGGCTTACGAAAAGGAGTGGAAAGAATACAATGGATCTTCCAAAAAGGCCAGTATGACGGCTCCCCGTCGTGATCTGGAACTCGATGCCTTGGTGGAAATTCTGAACAAGAAACGGTTCATTACCTGCCACTCGTACGTACAGTCAGAGATCAATATGCTGATGAAAGTAGCTGATTCGCTGGGCTTTACTATCAACACGTTTACGCACATTCTGGAAGGATACAAAGTAGCCGACAAGATGAAAAGCCACGGAGCAAATGGTTCGACGTTCTCCGACTGGTGGGCGTACAAAATGGAGGTGAAAGACGCCATTCCGTACAACGCCGCGATGCTTTCCAAAGTGGGCGTGAATACGGCCATCAATTCGGATGACGCCGAAATGGCCCGTCGTCTGAATCAGGAAGCAGCTAAAACGGTACTGTATGGCGGTGTTTCCGAAGAAGAAGCCTGGAAAATGGTGACCCTGAATCCCGCCAAAATGATGCACCTCGAGAACCGTCTGGGTAGTATTAAGGCCGGTAAGGACGCCGATGTAGTACTCTGGAATAACAACCCGTTGTCGGTATATGCTAAACCCGAAAAGACCATCATTGAAGGAGCGATTTATTTTGACATCGAAAAAGACAAAACGCTGCGGAAAGAAATCGATACAGAACGTAACCGTCTGATCCAGAAGTTGCTGACGGCCAAAGCCAGCGGTGCGGCTACGCAACGCCCGACGGTACAGCGTCCGCGTCACTTCCATTGCAATACGCTCGGTGGTTTGTCGGAAGAAGAAGGCCACATGCGTTTCTTCGGTCAGTTTAACTGCGATGGTTCTTGCGGTTTTTAAAACTAGTTTGAGGTTTGAAATTGGGTTTAAGAGGGTTTGAAGTTTAAGTAGGTTTGAAATAGGTTGAAGAAAGTTTGAGATGGGAGCGGGGTTACAGGAAGGTGCGAAGGATGTATGTTATTCAAACCTGAAACATATTCAAACTTGAAACGTATTAAAACCCGCTTAAACCTCAAACGTCACTTTCCAACGATCTTTATATGAAGAAAATACTATTCACAGTACTGGCGTTCAGTGCTTTATTGCAAACGGCTCAGGCTCAAAACGAGGCGGCGGCCAAGCCCCAGACGAATCCCATCGCTCTGACGGGTGGTACCATTCACGTCGGTACGGGCGAGGTCATCCAGAACGGGACCGTCGTTTTTGAAAAGGGGAAAATTACGTACGTCGGCAGCGGTACGCCGAGTCTACCCGCGGGTACGCAAAGCATTTCGGTAACGGGGAAACACGTGTATCCCGGTCTGATTTCGCCCTCTAATCAGCTAGGGTTGGTGGAAATTGCCTCCGTACGGGCGACCAACGATCAGGAAGAAGTGGGCGATTACACGCCTAACGTTCGGGCTTTGATTGCCTACAATACCGATTCCGAAGTAATTCCGACCGTTCGCGGCAATGGTATACTGCTTACGCAGGCCACGCCCGTGGGTGGCGTAATCTCCGGAATGTCTTCGGTCATGCAGCTCGACGGCTGGAACTGGGAAGATGCCGTACTGAAAAAAGACGACGGCGTGCATCTCAACTGGCCGGGTTATTTCCGCCGGGGCTACAACTTCGAGACAGGCTCTTTCAGCGTAGGTAAAAACGATCGTCGTGAAGAGCAGTTCCGGGAGCTGGAAAAGTTTTTCGGCGATGCCATTGCCTATGCTCAGGTTCCGTCCAATGATCCCGTGAATATGAAGCTGGAAGCCATGCGGGGCCTGTTTGATGGGTCAAAAAACCTGTACATCGCCGCTGATTACGGCAAGGAAATCATTGAAGCCGTACGCTTTGCGAAAGCCAAAGGTGTGAAGAATGTAGTCATCATTGGGGGCGAAGAATCACTCATGGCGGCTGATTTCCTGAAAGAAAACAATGTGTCGATTATCGTCAATACCACGCACCGGCTACCCAACCGTACGGACGACGACACGGATTTACCCTATAAATTACCCTATCTGCTCAGTCAGAAAGGTTTGACGGTAGGTTTGGGTTACGTCGGACTCAACTGGCGTACGCGGAACCTACCTTTTCTGGCGGGTACAGTGGGTGGTCACGGCATGACGCCCGAAGAAGCTCTGAAGCTGGTTACGCTCAACAACGCCAAAATTCTCGGTATCGATAAAGTAGTTGGTTCCCTGGAAAAAGGCAAACACGCAACCCTGATCGTTTCCGCAGGAGACATTCTGGATATGCGGACGGCGAAAGTGGAGCAGGCCTATGTACAGGGCAAATCCATCAACCTGGATGATAAACAGAAACGCTTGTACCGCACATTCTCGGAGAAATACAGCAAGTAAGTTTAGTTTGCAGTTTTCGGTTTACTGTTTTCAGTGGCTGTTGAAGGTTTAGCGTTTTAGACGCAACAAAGGATAATTAGCCAGTTACCCCGACCATAAATCAGGGTAACTGGCTAGTTATCCTTTACAATTAATACAAAACCGAAAACCGCGGCGGAGACCGCTGTAAACTGAAAATTAACTAACTTTTATCGCCACTTTCCCCACAAAATTTCCTTCTTCGAGTTTGTGGTGAGCCTGGGCAATTTGTTCCAGTGGAAAGGTGTAAGCTACCAATGGTTTGAGGTGTCCGTCTTCCAGGAGCAATTTGATTTTTTCCAAATCCTCTGCATTGGGTTTGGCCATAAACATTTTCATTTGCTTTCGGAACAGTAGGTCGATGCCCGTTTCTACGGCACTGCCGAAGTCTTTAGCTTCGGGCCGCGTGGTTACGTAATAGGCGTCATCTTTTAAATGAGTTTTTACTTCGGAAAACGAGAACTTGCCCGACGCATCAAAAATGAGGTCGTATTTTTCAGTGGGCGGAATGGTTTCCTTCTCATAATCAATGACCGAATCGCAACCTAATTCACGGGCGATTTCCACATTTTTTCCGCTGCACAAACCCGTGACCGTTGCTCCCCAGCTTTTAGCCACTTGTACGGCTATGCTCCCTACGCCACCGGTACAGCCATTGATGAGTACATGATCGCCCGCTTCAATTTTTCCTTCATCGACGAGCCCCTGCCAGGCCGTCATAGCGACCAGCGACAGGGAGCCGGCTTCTTCATACGAAATATTTTCTGGCTTCAATACCGCAACGTTGTCGTCCACGGCTACGTATTCAGCGTACGCTCCGCCCGTGATAGGGCTGACGTGTCCAAATACCTGATCGCCAATTTTAAACTTCTGAGATTTGGTAGCTACGACCGTACCACTGAAATCGCTGCCAATGATTTGGGGGCCGAATAAACCGGAAGCCAGTTTCAGCGTACCCGACCGTACCAGTGCGTCAACTGGATTAACCGATGAGGCTTCATTACGAATAAGAATTTGCCCTTCTTTGAAATCAGGGGTAGATACTTCCTTGATTTTGAACTGATCGGCGGAACCGTATGATTCTAATACTGCTGCTTTCATGGTAGGGATTGGTTTTAATAAAGCCTTGGCTTGTACTAAAGTTGTTCCAGACGGACTTTAATAGCGATTTAATACTGATTTAAATCCTCCTTAACGCTTAGAGCGGAACTTTGACCCAGTCAATCGGCTATCAATCGCCTATTCTTATGCAAACGGTCACTTTCCAGCCTGAAAATCGTTTCGGTACCTTCAATGCCATCGTGAAAGTATACGAGCGTAAACTGAATTACCACATCCGCCGCTACGTTCGCGATCCGGAAGATGCCCGCGATGTTACGCAGGACGCCCTACTCAAGATATGGCAGGGATTACCCAATTTTCGGGGTGATTCCCAACTGTTTAGCTGGATGTATCGCATTGCGACGCACGAAGCTCTGAACTTTTTACGCCGACAAAAGCATCAGGTGGGCATTCCGGCGGATACGGAGCTGATGGAAAACCGACCCGTATTTGCCGACGTAGATACGACCTGGAACGGCGAAGAAGTGACCATTTGGCTTAAGCAGGCCATTGACGCTCTACCCGAAAAACAGCAGATGGTTTTCCGTCTGCGGTACTTTAAAGAATTACCCTACGAAGAAATTGCTACCCAAACGGGAACGTCGGTAGGAGCCCTAAAGGCGAATTATCACCTGGCAGTTCAGAAAGTAGAACGGTTTATCTTAAGCCGTCGGAATGACTTTTAATAAAGACTAACGAAGGGAGATACTAGAGTTTTTCGCCCTCCATTTAAAGGACGAAAAGGTATTACCAGAACCGTACGTGAAAGCGAAGCTATGGGATGAGCAACACCTTTCACGGAACGAATACAAACCAGCGACTGGATTAAATGTAAGCTAATCGGGTCACTGGTTTCGCTGTTACTAAATGCATTCAATCAATAAATAGCAGAAACGGATGATGCTCTATCAAAATATTGCTACTTTCCGGGAAGAAAATGTACCAACGATACCGATGAAAGTACTAATCGTAGAGGATGAACCTAAATTGGCGGCTTTTGTCAAACGAGGATTGGAAGCGGAGGCCTTTGAAGCACAAGTTGCCTACGATGGATTAATTGGTCAGAAAATGGCCTTGAACGATTCTTTTGATGTGATTATTCTGGACGTCAATTTGCCTTACGTGAATGGCTTTGACTTAGTCAAGAAAATCCGAAACGAAGGAATCAATACTCCCGTGCTCATGCTGACGGCACTGGGCGAACTGGAGGACAAAGTCACCGGCCTCGATTCAGGAGCGGATGATTATCTGGTAAAACCCTTTGAATTCCGGGAGTTATTGGCTCGTCTGCGTTCGCTGCATCGCCGGAGTCAGGCGGGTCCGATGACGCAGCACGTACTGCAGGTCGCCGATCTGGAGCTGGATCTGGAAGAAAAAGTAGCCCGCCGCGGTGGCAAGCGAATCGATCTTACTGCGAAGGAATTCAGTTTGCTCGAGTACCTGATGCGAAACCGGGGAAGGGTCGTTTCTCGGGTGGATATTGCCGAAAAAGTCTGGGATCTCCATTTCGATACGGGTACCAATACCATTGAGGTATACATTAACTTCCTGCGTAAGAAAGTCGATAAAGACTTTTCTCAGCGGCTCATTCATACCGTCATTGGTATGGGTTACGTGCTGCGGGAAGAGGGCGTATAGTTGTCTCTAAACGTTTTTATATTCTACTAGGAAAGTCGTAAGTCTGTTGCGTACGGATTTACGACTTTCTGCCTTATGGCTCAGGGAAAGCCTCTTTCACATGTTGATCCGTAATAAACTCATCATCCTCTTTACGCTGCTGACTATGGGCGTGCTGGGGTTATTTTCAACGTTCCTGT
>NZ_JBMDWJ010000117.1:0-15686 GCF_048595215.1 Siphonobacter sp. | reverse complement strand
GATGGTCGGCATTGGGCGTATGCCGACCATCCACTCAGGAACAGAATACCCGCGAGTAGTTTAAGGACGATATGGGATATACTGGCCGTCAACGACGTAGGCTTTCAACGACTCATTGACTTGTAGGGGCAGGTGTTTCAGGTACGCGGCTTTCAGCGAAAGGTTGCCCGATTCGTAATCGGCCCGAATAGCGGCGTAATGGCGGGCAGCCAATCCTAACGCATACGGCGTGGCAAAAGACGATCCTTCAATGGCACCAGACTCCTGTTTGCAGGAACGATAGGGATTACGGAAACTACCCTCTTCCGTCAGTACACCCAGCGTAACGTATCGGTTCGAGTAGTTTTCATAAGGAACCAGCTGCTTTTTAGTAATGACGGAAGGCCTGGGCAAAATCGCAAGGGGTCTCCGGGGTGGACCCGGTTTCACCGTTGTAACGGTAAGGATATTGTCGAGCCCCAAACAGGCCGGATAAACCGATGTACTGGAACTATCTGTCGGCGTACCGTCTATATCACCGTGATTACCCGCGGCACAGAATACCATCACTCCAGCCTTATTCAGGGTTTCGAAGAACCGCTCTAGCAACGGAATTTTCGCTCCATAATACCCAAAACTGGCGTTGACGATATTCGCTTTGTTTCGAACTACGTAAGCGAGGGCACAGAGCAGATCGGAAAGGGAGCCAATGCCCTCCTGATCGAAAACCTTCAGGATCATCAGTCGCGTGCGGGGCGAAAGCTGATGAATGATGTGAGCCACTTTAGTACCGTGTCGGTACAGGTTGTTATCAATCGGCAGGTGTTCGGAGGAAGGGGGAGCGAGGTCGGGGTACGCAAAATTCCAGCCAATTTGTTCCACCGCTACGGTACCTTTCGAGCAAGGATCAATTGCTTGCTGGTACCAGCACGGAATCTGATAGTCCCGGTCTTCCAGACCCGTATCGATGATGGCTACGGTAGTCTCGTCGGACGATCGATTATATTTTCCCAGGTAATACTGATCCGGATCGACCCGCGTAGATTCAATGACCTCGCAAGCGGAAGGATCCCAGGCGACGGCGGAGGTGCAATAGTCCAGCTCCGTATCCATTCGACCTACCGGCGGTTGCGTTGAAGCGTGTTTGGGAGGTACGCCTTCTACCTGACTAATACCCCGAAGCTCGTGTAGGTTTTCACCTTCCAGTAAAAAGGTGAGCGGTCCCAGACAATCACATTCAACCGTCCGCTGAATCTGATACCGTTTATGATTTAAATCGTAGAGGTACGCCGAGCAGCTGGCCCGTTCGGTTTCCGTCAGCGTTCGGTTGAATAAAATCTCGTAATTCTTGCCGTTGAAAAAGTCGAGTAATTGCTGGCGGGTCGTCAGTTCAAATCTGTTTCCTTTTTCATCGAATAATTCCAGGGATTCAATCTGTACAATCTGACGGTTCCGATAGGCGAAACCCGTTCCCGATTCTACTTCTACAATATCCCGGTACTTGGCATTACCCCGGAACAAACGAAGGAAATCATCTTTGGTACGAAAAGAACTGACAATGGGTTTGCCTCGGCGAATGGGCTCTTCCCGATTCGGGTCGGGCTCTTGATTTTGCATAGAAGATAGGAGTTAAGGTTAAACGAATCAAAGGGGTTACTTCATCCATTCGACAGCCTCGGCCTTACCCGGTAAGCCTTCCTGCACCACACGCTTCAGTAAAGACTCCACGGCTTCCGCATCCTCAGGACGGTTGCGTTGAATACGGGCCAGTGCTTCGTAAAAAGGACCCGGATTAGCGTACAGATCGGTTCGCCGACTCAGTTGCTGAAAGTGTTTAATGGCCTGATCATATTGTTTCTGTCGCAGAGCCGTAAGGCCCGCCAGCCGCTGAGCGTCGCTATCGGTAGCGTGTTGTACCAGCCAGGCCTCAAAGAGCTGAGCGGCCTGGGGGAACTTACCCTGATTGTACAGGCCAATCCCCTGCTGAAGGGTATCGCTGCGACCACTCATGGCCGTACCCAGAGTTTGTAATTCATGGCTTACGTACGCATCGGCCAGCTCTCGCCGTGAAGGTTCCTGCATTCGCCAGAACCACAGGCCCAGTACCACCAGTAATACAGCCGCCAGTCCTGCCGCGTATCCGAGCCAAGAACGCTGTACGACGGGTCGCGGGGGCTGCCCTTCCCATTGTTTGCGTTTTTCAGCCAGTACTTCCTGTCGGGCCGCGTGGCGGGCTTGCAAATAAAAAGCTGCCGCCGAAGCAAGTTCGGGGTCGGTTTTCAGGGCTTCTGCAAATTGTCTTCGCTCGGTCTCGGGCATTTCACCCTGGAAAAACCGATCCACTTGTTCTAATTCATTCATCACCTACGATCTTCTGCTTTTGGATTCCGCATATAAGGCCCTTAATCGCTCCAGACAACGTAAGCGGCTGGTTTTGGCTACGGCTGCCGTCTGGTATTGTAAGTGCTGGGCGATCTCTTCGTCGGAATACCCTTCTCCCCAAGCTAGCACCATCTGTCGGCACTTATCGCCTAAACTGGCCAATCGCTCCCGAAGTAGAGTCAGGTCACTTTCCGTCATCAGATTCTGTAGTACCGTTCGGGTTTCGTCGGGCAGTACCAAATCCTCCAGCGATACGCCCTGATGGACACTTTCCCGATTAGTCGAATTTTTTCGAACGAGGTCAACACATTTGTTATAAAAAATCTGATAGAGGTAAGTCTTCAGGCCCGAGCGGCCTTCAAAACGATTGGAGGTAAGGTGTTCGATGACAGTAAGTACAGCGTCGGAGTAGGCACTGGCACATTCATCGGGACTCAGTTTGTGCTTAAACGTCGCTTCCCGAATCAGGTACTGATACTGCTCGTAGAGGCGATTTTCACAGTTACGACGCAAATTCCCGCCGGCTTTGATTCCCGCGATAAGATCCGAATCCGAAAGAGCTCGTTTTAATAAAATCATGGAGGAATAGGCAAGGAAAGCGGCTGTAAATTAAACAGTTAGTGGTAAAATAATCGAACGATCTATTTTTTTTATCGAAAGATGTTTCCTCCCTACGGACGAAGTGCGACCAAACCATCAGAACGCACTAACAGCTACCATCATGTCTAGCTTACCTCAATCTCGCCGCTTTTATCTGTCGCCCCGCGAACTCCAGTTACCCGATACGGCCTTAACCCTCCGCGAACGTGAAGTGCTGGGGCTACTGGCTCAGGGAATGAGTTACAAAATGATTGCTTGTGAATGTGGAATCACCTTTAATACGGTTCAAACGCACATCAAACGCGTGTATATGAAATTAGGAGTTAATTCAGCTACCGAAGCCATTTTACTGGGCTTCCGAAAGGGTATCATTTCTTTATAAATCGACCCGTTCAACCTTCAACTTGCTTTATATCGGGGCTGGCTTTTCGAAAGCCAGCCTTATTTTTTACAGATACCGAATCCCTCGCTGAACCGCAGCCAGTCGATCTTTTCGAATGAAAATGCGTACGCCCTCCACGCGACTCAGAAACTGGTAATGTCGCTGGATGTATTGTCGAATGGAAGGAATGCTTTCGTGAATGGCGGAGGTATGCACAAACGGGAAGTTGTGTTTGGAACCAACGGCATCTACGAATACGGCGGGGGTATTGGTTTTCAAATTGTGTAAATACCGTTGCTGATAATCAACCATGAGCGGACTTTCGGTGGTGCAGCGTACGGAATGATTTTCGGCGACGGCCTGCGGCATCTGAGCCATGACGTACCCTTCGGTCCACCAGCCCCAGATCGCTAAACTTTCGCCCGGTCCGGAGTACTGATGAATTGTAGTAATAACCCGGTTGGAAGCGAGTGCTTTAGTGTCCTCCGCATTGGTATAGGAAGTATCCCGAATCAGGGAAGTCCACCAAACGGAAGATCCCACTATAATCAGAGCTAGGGTGTAACTTAGTTGAACCGTGCGGTAAGAGAAATTTCGCGTAATGGATCGGAGTGAAAACGTATTGATGAACGTCAGAAAGGGAATGAAATACAGTAAATAATGGTGAAAAAACATGCCCGGTTTCACAATGGTATAAGCCGTAATCAGAAACCAGCTAGCCAGAAAAACAAGTAGGGATTTTTCGAGTTTCCAGAACCAGCGAAACGCGAACGAAAAGAGCAAAATACTGATGAGCAGGAAATCACGGAACGGGAATACTTTCACCAACATGGCTACCAAATGATGAAACCGTCGGTACAGACTGACGTCCTGTCCATAGACTAAGTTACCTTCAATGTAATACCGGTAAAAATCGCCGAGAACGTGATAATAGAGCAATAAGCCAAAAATCAGTACCGTGACGAAAGTCGCTCCCAGCACAAGGTTAAGGATGCCTTTGTACGCTCGTATCTGGAAACATAAGTACAGACCATAGCCAGTGAAAACCAAAGCTATAGGTAAGCTTTGAATCTTTGCCCAGGGAACTAGAGCCAATACAAAGCCCAGCAAAAATCCGAACGTCCTCGGGGATTTCTGAATCGAAGCTAGCGAGTACAAGCTAATACTGAATAGAAAAATCGACAGGATTTCGCTTGAGTAATGAATGAAATCGTGGGTCTGATTATACGCGTAAAAGAGCAGGGTCAGCGTAAGCGATAAGCGAGCCGACTGGGTATCGAAAAAAGACTGAAGAGCCTTATATAAGGCTATGAGCGTACTGATGATTAGCAGCAAACCAACCAGGCGGCAGGACGTATAATCAAAGGTGCCGGTGAGGAGTTTGCCCAAAAAGAGTACGTAACTATTCAGAGGCCCGGAAGTCGTACCATCCACGGATTGCCAGAAAATCGGCCGATCCCACAGCGTCATGGCCTGAGTAATGACCGAACTTTCATCAATGTTAATCTGCTGGTTGTAAAGAATAAAGGGCAAGCGTAATACGGTGAGAATCAGAATTAACGTACTTAGAAACACCGTATCCGATTGGTGTTTCTGCCAGTTCAACTGAATAAGAATGAACAGAAATCCCAGCGATAGGATAAAAAAGTAAACAGGATTGCTGTCAAACAAAACGAGTTCCTTCATCATTCGTAGTTAAGAATGATACTGATGACTGAGGGATGTGCAATGAATAGCGGAACGCGGGTGTTGAAGCCTAGAAATGGGCGGTTTCCTTAAAAACAGCTACAACGGAATACTACCTGGCGGAGTAGGGTAAGGATGCGTACTGTAAAGCAGTGGAATAGTCAGCAAGATCAGCGATACCCGCTGAAATTACAAATAAATAGTGGAAAGTTTAGGTACAAAAAAAGGCTGGCCCTGTGCAGACCAGCCCTTGATTTATCGTCTTCTTTTTTTCTTTACCGGAGCCTTACGTTTGACCGGGGCCTTGGCTTTCGCACCCCGCTTGACAACGATGTGATGGCGTCCTTTGCGATGTACTACCTTATGTTTGACCACCGGAGCAACGGGTAGCATTTTGTAGAGATCCGACAGGGAAAGCTCCGGCGTAACGTCGCCTCCGCCCTGCATGCCTTCGCCCGCCAGCATCTGATCGCCCGTTTCGGGATCCACGTTTTCACCCCGTAGGAAGAACCGGGCTTTGTCCGGGTACAAAATGGCCTGTACCATTTTCACCTGCGAAAGATAGCTGTTGGCTACGTTGGAAAGCATAATGATACTACTCTGATCGGGGCGGTTTCGCATGAAATAATTCTTGAAACCATGCCACCAGCCGGTATGGAAGGTCAGCCACTGATCATTGGGTATTTTCTGTAAACGCCAGCCGAAGCCGTAGTTCCGCGTAACGAGTCGGGAGTCATCGTTGGCTGGTCGAAAAGCTTCTTCCAGCGTTTTCTGGCTAATGAGTTGTTCGGTATACAAGCCCCGATCCCACTTAAACATATCTTCAGCCGTGGAATACAAACTCTTATCGCCCGTTACGCTGTCGAGATAATCAATGGCCAGCGATCGTCGTCCACCCGTGTAACCCGTTGCGGCGGCCATGAGCAGGTTCGTATTGGTACCGTCGTACACGAAGGTATTGTTCATCCCCAGGGGTTTGAACAAATTTTGCTCGGCGTATTTGCTAAAGGGTTTGCCGCTGAGTTTTTCAACGATATAGGAAAGCAGGACGTAATTCGTGTTATTGTAGTGAAACCGCACATTTGGATGACCGTAGGGAACGGGCTTGTACAAACAAAGCTTATCGACTACTTCCTGATTACTGAGTGGTTGAGTTTTATCACAGTACTTTTCCAATCCGTACTGATAGCTGGGCAGGCCCGAGCGGTGCGTCAGCAGCAAACGAATGGTAATGGATGAATCGTAAGGGAAATTAGGAATGAATTTATAAACCGGATCGTCGTAATTAAGAAGTCCTTTTTCTTTCAATTGCATGACTGCTACGGCCGTAAACTGCTTGGAGACCGACGCGAGCTGAAAGGGTGTCGTGGTCGTAAGCGTATCCCGTAGGGTTAGATTCTTGTAGCCGAATGCACCTTTGTAAATTACTTTACCGTACTGAGCGACTAATACGGTCCCGTTGAAGCCGTACCTGTTGTGCAGATTATGAAAGAACGTGTCGAGCTGACCAGCTTTCCGACTCGCTTCCGCCGGATTAAAGCGTTTGGCGATACTATCATTAAGAATCGCTACGGCTGGATTACTGACAGCGACGCTAGTAGCCGCTTCTTTGGGGCTTTGTGAGCAACCGAGTAATGAAAATAAACCCCAAATAATAGCAACGGAACAAAAACGAGCAACGGACACGGTAATTGGGAGTTTAGTGACAGTACAGAACAAAATTAGTCCTTAATCCTGGCTAAGGAACAAGAAAGTAATGAAAAATGTCGAAGGGAATTTACAAATGTAACGATACAAACCAGCGATAGTATATACGGGAAAGCTAAGATTAAGGTCTGCCTTGCCTATTTTTGCAAAAGTATCTTACCAACATTGAGACCCGCCTTCTCCAATACTGTTCAGGTGCTGAATTTTCTTTTCTGATGGTGTTAACCTTTGCTTACTTGCTGTGTTCTCTTTCTAAGGTGTTCACACGTAATAAATAACCTTAACACCCACCTTTTTCCTATCAAAAACCACTGCATGAAACTATTTTTTACCTGGATATTCAGTATAGCGAGTCTGGGAGTCGTATTAGGTCAGGTAACCTTTTCCAAACTTCCGGCGGATAATCAGCTATTTCCCCGCAATGAACAATCGGAAGGAACCGTCGCCATTGCCGGTACCGTAACGGATGCCAGCGTAACCAAAATTTCCGTTCAGATTTTTCGCGGATCGAATTTGTACCGCTACGCCTCGCAAAACCTAAGTTTTCAGAATGGCCGGGCTTGCTTCGCTCTCAATCCAACCATTAAAGCCGAAACGGTCGAGTACCAGGCCAGAATCTACATCGTAAAAAATCGGGACTCAACCTTGTACGCCAATCGCGTCAATCTGGTAGCGGGCGATGTGTACCTGATCAGTGGGCAGTCGAATGCCGTAGCCGGGGGCGAAGGACCCGACTATATTTTGTACGATCCCCAGCAAAATGAATTCTGTCGAACTTATACGACCAGCTACGCTGCGGAAGGCCCCAAGTGGGTAGTCGCTAATGGCCTGAGCGTAAACGTGGGCGTGTGGGGTACGGAGTTACAACGTCTCATCCGACAAAATAATCAGATTCCCACCTGTATTCTCAACAACGGCTCTGGGGGGCAACCCATTACGTTTTTTAACGATCGTAATGCCGCTAACCCGTCCGATCTAACTACTGATTATGGAAGAGCTTTGCACCGAAGCATAATGGCAGGCGTTCAGAATCAGGTCAAGGCTATTTTCTGGCGGCAGGGCGAGGCAGAAATTGGCGGCTTATCTTCGCAGATGCTGGAGTATCCCGCTCAGTTTGATAAACTGTACCGCGGATGGAAACAGGATTATCCCGGTTTGCAAAAGGTATACGTTACGCAAACGGGTATTCAACCCGCTGGCGTGGGTGATCGACCGGCTTTCGTACGGGATTTTCAACGGCGGACGACCCAGTTGTACCCCGATGTACGAACCATTACTACCATGGGGTTATTGGGGCACGATGGCATCCATTACCGGGCTCAGGATAACGTCATTTTCGCCCATAATTTGTACCGCATGGTCAACCGGGATTTTTACGGGTCGACGGATACGCTGCAAATCAATTCCCCGGATCCACGTAAAATCTATTATTCTAATACCCAACAGACTCAACTGACCATCGAATTTGATATAGACCAGGAACTGGTGGTACAAAAATCATTCGTTGGTACTTCCGTGCTTAATGGGCAGCAATACACGCTGTACCTAAAAGATTATATTTATCTGGACGGACAGAGCGGCAGCGTAGATTCCCTGCGGGCTGAAGGCAATAAAGTGCACGTGTACCTCAATAAACCCGCTACGGCCACCCGGTTAACGTATCTCCCACCAGTGGTTCCGACGGGGCACGCCATTGCATATACAGGTCCGTATCTGCTCAACAAGCGAGAGCAGTACGCGTTTTGTTTCGAAAACGTAGCCATTGGTCCCTACCAGCCCAATCAGACGTTTCTGGCTACGAATATAGATTTATATGAAGTAGCTCTCCGCTGGAACCTGCTGCCCAATACGCTGGAAACCAAGCTCGAACGGCAGGCGAACCTGGGAGCATTTACTGCCTTGGCTCCATTACCTGAGAATAGTACTATCTATACCGACAAGTCTGTCGCCCCTGGTTCTCGTTACATTTATCGACTGCGTACAACCCTACAGTCTGGAATCGAACTGACTACGCTCTTGCTAGTGATGATGCCGTTGCCTACCTCCGTAGAAAAGCCCACCTCTTGGTCGGTACACTTAATCCCTAATCCGGCTCAGGAGGAAGTACTGGTGCAGCTTTCGAAAGCTCAATCGGTTCGTATTACCCTGCTGGATCAGACGGGACGTATACTGAGTGAGCAACAAGCCACGCAGGCGGAGAGTCGGCTTCGGATCAGCCATCTGCCTAGCGGCCTATATCTGTTACGCGTACAAACCAACGAAAGAACGCACACGCAGCGACTGGTTGTTCAGCATTAAGAAATTACCAGAATTTTTCAGAAAAATCCATCGCCCCTTCCATTCGCTTGGTAGCTTTGCGGCGAATTGCGTAAGCCCCTGGCGGAACGTTTTCTGTTCGCGGTCAGGCGTTCTCGCGGAACCGTTAAACGATAAATCATGGAATACCGTATTGAGAAAGACACCATGGGTGAAGTGCAAGTGCCCGCTCATGTGTATTGGGGAGCTCAAACCCAACGTTCCATCCTGAATTTTCCGATTGCTCAGGACATCAATAAAATGCCGAAGGAAATCATCGCGGCGTTTGCGTACCTGAAAAAAGCAGCGGCCATTACTAACTTCGAACTGGGCGTATTGCCAGAAGATAAAAAGAACCTGATTGCTCAGGTGTGCGACGAAATCTTGGACCGTAAACTCGACGATCAATTTCCGCTGGTGGTGTGGCAAACGGGTTCGGGTACGCAGTCGAACATGAACGTGAATGAAGTTGTTGCGTACCGGGCTCACGTCGTAAATGGCGGCGATCTGGCCGATAAGCAGAAATTCGTTCACCCGAATGATGACGTGAACAAGTCGCAGTCGTCGAACGATACGTTCCCTACGGCCATGCACATTGCGGCGTATAAAATTCTGATCGAGATTACGATCCCCGGCATCGAAAAACTGCGAGATACGCTACAAGCCAAGGCTGAAGCGTTTAAAAACGTCGTAAAAATCGGTCGTACGCACTTCATGGATGCAACGCCGCTGACCTTGGGTCAGGAATTCTCTGGCTACGTATCGCAGTTGAATCACGGCCTGAAAGCCATCAAAAATACGCTGGAACACCTTTCCGAACTGGCTCTGGGTGGCACGGCCGTAGGTACGGGAATCAACACGCCCGAAGGTTATTCAGAGTTAGTAGCCAAGCATATTGCCGACCTGACGGGTCTGCCTTTCGTAACGGCTGAAAACAAATTTGAAGCTCTGGCGGCTCACGACGCCATCGTGGAAGCACACGGTGCCCTGAAAACGGTAGCCGTCAGCCTGATGAAAATCGGTAACGATATTCGGATGCTGTCGTCTGGCCCACGGGCGGGGATTGGTGAAATCTTCATTCCGGATAATGAACCCGGTAGCTCCATCATGCCCGGAAAAGTAAACCCGACGCAGTGCGAAGCCATGACTATGGTAGCAGCTCAGGTACTGGGTAACGACGTCACGATCAACATTGGCGGTTCAAACGGTCACTTTGAGCTGAACGTGTTCAAGCCCGTGATGATCTACAACTTCCTGCACTCGGCTCGTCTGATTGGCGACGTTTGCGTAGCCTTCAACGACAAGTGTGCCGTGGGCATCGAACCGTTGACGGAAAACATCAAAAAGCACGTCAATAACTCCCTGATGCTCGTAACGGCTCTGAACCCGAAGATCGGTTACTACAAAGCCGCCGAAATCGCTCAGACCGCCCACAAAAACGGTTCTACGCTGAAAGAAACGGCCATTGCTTTGGGTTACCTTACCTCCGAAGAATTCGACGAGTGGGTGAAACCTGAAAATATGGTGGGTAAAATCTAGTACTGAAGATAATTTACTTATTAAAAGGTCCCCGGGAACGCGAAGTCTCCGGGGACCTTTTGTGTTCTTACGCTTCGATCCACTCACAACCGGCTTCCTGGTACTGCCGCACCAGGTTTTCATCCAGTCCAGCACTAGTAATAATGTGATGAATGGCCGAAAGCGGGGCAAATTTTAGATAACTGTCTTTCTCGAACTTACTGAGATCGGTAAGGAGGAAGCTTTCGCTGGCATTGGTCAGTAAGGCCTTGGTAAAGGAAGCTTCGGTTTCCGTACGGGCCGTCAAGCCATTTTTGAGTGAAATACCATCTACTCCAAGGAAAGCCTTGTCGGCATGATAGCGGGCTACGTGTTCCAGGGCTACGGAACCGTGTACGGCCTGCCGCTGTACGTCCAGCTCGCCGCCAATGAGATTGATGGAGAGGTGAGGAGCTTCCCGCAATTCCCAAATTAAAGGTAGGGAGTTGGTAATAATCTTTAGGTTCCGGAAGGTTTTGAGGTACGGAGCCATCGCCAGCACGGTACTGCCGCAATCCAGAAAGAGCACATCGTTTTCTTCCACCAGCGAAGCCGCCCGCTGTCCGATCTGCTTTTTGGCCTGCGTATGAATGACCGATTTATGGATAAAGGGCACAAAGGGTAAGTCATTGCGGGTAGCTCCGCCGTGCGTACGAATCAGTTTGCCCTGTTCAGCCAGCGTATTTAAATCCCGGCGAATCGTAATCTCGGACGTTTGTAACTGCTCGGCCAGGAAGCTCACACTCCGCTCGTCCCCGTCAGCCAGAAATTCAAGAATTTGTTTATGTCTGGTAATGCTCATAATTGATCGAATGTGAACAAATATAAATTATTTTGATTGAATTTATTTGTTTTTGATCGTTATTGATCGAATTTTGGGTTCATCATTCGTTCAATCATCAAAAATGATCCGTTATGAATACCGTTCAAATTGTCACTACAGAAATCCTTTCCGATAACTGGTATACGCTACGTAAAGTCACCTTCGATTATCCCAAGCAAGACGGATCCTGGCAGCGACAGTCGCGGGAATGTTATGACCGGGGGAACGGAGCGGCGATTCTACTGTATAATCGCGAAAAGAATACGGTCATTCTGACGGAACAATTCCGTATGCCCACCTACGTGAATGGCAATGCCAGCGGTATGCTCATCGAAGCCTGTGCGGGCTTACTCGATGCCGACAGTCCAGAAGACTGCATCCGCCGGGAAACGGAAGAAGAAACGGGGTACCGGATCACACAGCCCGAGCGGGTCTTCGAGCTGTACATGAGTCCGGGTTCTGTTACCGAAATCCTATACTTTTTCATCGCGGAATATGAAGACACGCACCGGGTCAACGAGGGGGGTGGAGTGGTGGAAGAAGAGGACATTCGGGTACTGGAATTGCCATTTCCACAGGCGTTACAAATGATCGAAAACGGTGAAATCAAAGACGCCAAGACGGTTTTGTTACTTCAACAGCTACTCCTCAAAAATCGACTAAAAGCCTGGGCCGAATGAAATAAAAAAATTTTTTAAAAAGTACGGGGAATCCGGATTGAAGAGGCGGATTCCCCGTACTTTTATACGTTCATTCGCTATACGTACCCTACACATCATGCACAAACCTCTTCGACTTACCTTATTTTTCCTTTTACTGGCTTCGTTAGCCTTTGGGCAATCCAAAAAATACGTGGTGATTGGCTACGTTACGGGCGGCGGCTGGACCAAGGAAAGCCTGGAAGCGGACGCAAAAAAGATGACGCACATCAATTTTGCCTTTGCCGTTCCCAACGAGGCGGGTGTACTAGCTCCGCTCAACCAACGCGACGTAAAAACGCTCAAAGCTCTGGATGCTCTGCGTAGCGTCAATAAAGACTTGAAACTGCTCATTTCCATTGGGGGTTGGGGCGGTTGCAAATACTTTTCGGACGTTTCGGTGAATGAACCGGCCCGTCAGAAGTTTGCTAAAAGCTGTATGCAGCTTCTCAATGAGTATCACCTCGATGGGGTGGATATTGACTGGGAGTACCCCGCTCAGGTGGGAGCTGGAAAAATTTTTCGTCCGGAAGACAAGCAGAATTATACGCTGCTGCTGAAGACCCTACGCGAACACCTGGACGCCCAGGAAAAGAAAAACAAGCGACTGAAATCCAATCCGTATTTGCTGACTTCGGCGACTGGTGGTGATACGGCTTTCGTCAATCATACCGAGCTGGGTAAGGCGGCAAAATACCTCGATTACGTGAACATCATGACCTACGATCTGTACCATGGTAATGACGTAGTGACGGGTCATCACAGTCCACTGTACCAGTCTACATTAGGTGATCATTCGCGGAACAGTTCGGATGATGCCGTCAAAGGTCACGTAAAAGCGGGCGTACCCATCAGTAAAATTGTACTGGGTGTACCCTTCTACGGTCGCGGCTGGACGAATGTGAAGCCCGAGCAAAACGGTCTGTTTCAACCAACGACTGATACCAAACACTCCTTTACGAGCTATACGGAGCTGACCAATAAGTACATCAATAAAAACGGCTACACCCGTCACTGGGACGAGGCCGCAAAGGTACCGTACCTCTGGAATCCGGAAGCCAAATCCTTCATTTCTTATTGCGATGAAGAGTCCATGCAATACAAAATGGACTACATCAAAAAACAAGGCATGGCGGGCGTCATGTATTGGGAATACCAGCTTGACATGCCCGGTAAAAAATTGCTCGATTCGGTAGTAGAGGGATTGAAATAAAAAGAAACAAAGTAAAACAAAGCGGGTACGGCTAATGCAGCCGTACCCGCTTTGTTTAGGATACTCGCTTGTTTTATTGATGATCATCCACGAGCTCTTTCTGAATTTTATCATCGGAGAATCGCGGAGCTTCACTGTACACCAAGCGGTAGAAAATTCCCGCAACGATAGCTCCCGCAATCGGGGCCACGATAAACAGCCATAATTGAGACATTGCCCAATCACCCACGAAGAGGGCCTGACTGATACTGCGGGCCGGATTTACGGAAGTATTCGTTACCGGAATACTAATGAGGTGAATCAGCGTAAGTCCTAAACCAATAGCCAGACCGGCAAAGCCCTTAGACGCTTTCACGTCCGTAGCTCCCAAAATGATGATGAGGAACAGGAACGTCATAACAAATTCGGTAACGAAAGCCGCCTGTAAGGAATAACCACCCGGCGAATGAGTACCGTACCCGTTTGCGGCAAAGCCCCCACTCAGGTCAAACCCGGCTTTCCCGCTGGCAATCAGATAGAGAATACCTGCTCCAGCGATACCACCCAGAATTTGGGCTACCAGGTAGGGAACCAACTCGCTGGCTTTGAATCGACCACTAGCCAGAAAACCGAACGTAACGGCGGGGTTGAGGTGTGCCCCCGAAATATGTCCCAAAGCATAGGCAATAGTGACTACCGTTAGCCCAAAAGCCAGCGATACGCCGACCAGTCCAATCCCTACTTCTGGAAATGCTGCGGCCAGTACAGCACTGCCACAACCGCCTAGTACAAGCCATAAAGTACCTACAAATTCTGCTGCAAATTTCTTAGTCATGAAAGGGATACGTTAAAAGGGTTAGAAAAGGAATTGGGTACATTTTAATAACTAATGCCTTCGATTTATGCTAATAAATGATTAATTAAACTACTTGTGTGAAAGTATGTATTAGTAGTAATTAGTGAGTATAATTTAGACGTATGGTGCGTATTTTACTTAGTATGGTAGAAATTTGTATATATACGTTATGAAAACGGACGCGACACCTCAACCAGTCAAAGTTGACGGACTCATTTTTCAGCCGTACCTTGCTTCTTTTTTCAGCATCAACAACGCGTTACGAATGAAACTTCTGCTCCCGCTCATGGTGACTGCAACACTGGCGTTCGGACAGCCTCGTCCTGCTACGGACAATCCCTTTCTGGCAGCCTATACGACGCCCTTTGGCGTTCCCCCTTTCGACAAAATTCGTACGGAACATTTCCAGCCTGCGTTTGAAGAAGGCATGCGGCAACAGGCTGCTCAGATTCAGGCTCTGGTACGCCGTCGGGATATGCCGACGTTCGAGAATACCATCGTAGCCATGGATAATAGTGGTGAAATCCTGGATCGGGTTAGTACCGTATTCTACAATCTGAATTCGGCCAATACGAACGATGAGATTCAAAAAATCGCTCAGCAACTGGCTCCCCAGTTGTCCAAACACCGGGATGATATTCAGTTGAATCCTGATCTGTTCAATCGGGTGAAAGCCGTATACGATCAGCGAAAATCCCTGAAACTGACACCCGAGCAACTCATGTTGCTGGAAAAAACGTACAAGAATTTTGTACGGAGTGGGGCCGCTCTTTCGCCCGATAAACAAGCTCGCTTGCGGGAAATCAATCAGGAGCAATCACTACTGACATTGAAATACGGTCAGAATTTGCTGGGTGAAAACAACGCCTACACGCTGGTGATTGATCAGCAATCTGATTTAAGTGGTTTACCGCAATCACTGATTGCCTCCGCTGCTGACGAAGCTAAAAAGCGGAACATGGCCGGCAAATGGGTTTTTACGCTCCAAAACCCGAGCGTTATGCCTTTCCTGCAATACGCGGATAATCGGTCGCTTCGCGAGAAAATCTTCAAGGCGTATATCGAACGGGCCAATCATAACGACGACCGCGATAATAAAGCCATCATTGCCAAGCTCGTAGCCCTCCGAGCCGAACGGGCTCAGCTGCTGGGCTACGAAAATCACGCGGCGTACGTACTGGAAGAAAGTATGGCCAAAACGCCCGCGAAGGTGAACGAACTGCTGAATCAGTTGTGGACGGCTACCGTACCCGTGACCAAAAAGGAGGCTGCTGACTTACAGGCTCTGATGGACAAAGAGGGTAAGAACGAAAAACTCGCGGGCTGGGACTGGCGGTACTACGCCGAGAAACTTCGCAAGGAAAAATACAACCTCGACGAAGAAGAACTGCGTCCGTATTTCTCGCTGGAAAATGTGAAACAGGGCATTTTTACGCTCTGTGAAAAATTGTACGGCCTCAAGTTCACGCCTCTTGCCGATCTACCCGTATACCACCCCGAAGCGATGGCGTACGAAGTGAAGGAAGCCA
>NZ_JBMDWJ010000116.1:0-9634 GCF_048595215.1 Siphonobacter sp. | reverse complement strand
CTGTACCCCGTGGCGTAATTAATACGGCCGGAAAGATTGATTCCGATACCCAGAATTTTGGTTTTCGGAATGGTTAAACCCGCAATGAAACCGGTAATTAATTCACAAAGCGTATCCAGCGATTCGGTGGTATTATCGAGCGTATACGGCAAATTCTCGGTCACCTTCAGCAGGTTTTTCTGCAAGTCCAGCAGGCCAATATTGATGTGCGTATGTTTGACATCCACGCCAATAAAAAAAGCGGAATCGGCAACTACCCCGTATAAATTGGGCTTACGACCACCCGTGGAATCAATTTTGCCGTAATCCTGAATTAATCCTTCCTGAATCAGCTCATTGACGGTTGAAGTCACCTTGGGAATACTAATGGCTAATTCTTTACTTAATTCGGGAATGATGGCGTTACCGACGTTCGCAAAATAACTTAGAATGCTTCGTTTCGGATAAATACTTTTATGCGTAGTTCGGGTATCGCTTACTACCTTGGTCATTGCAAAAGGCGACTGATTTTCCAGCAATAGCCCGGCCCAGAGAAGGGCCGTGATTGAAGTTTAATCGTATAGTCTGGCAAAGGTGATTAAAAAGAGAAAAACAAAACCAAGGTACGTAGAATTTGCGTGACCCCCAAACCCAGCGTAAAGCTCTTGGAGACGTCTGTAACTATGCATTTCTTTCCCTCCATGAATTGCTTTTTATAACCTTGATATGCGAAAAACAAGCGTTTGTATCGCTACACCTTTCACGCTATAGCCAACGAAAAAACCCTAACCTATACAGGTCAGGGTTGAATCGGGTAATAAATTACCATTTAAAATATCCCAAAGGATGCCTGGCGGGACATTCTTAACTCCTTGTTGTATTCGGGAATCAAATATGGTAAGATTTGCCCATACCCGCAACGTTCCTTGGGTTTGACGTTCAGATAAGGAATTTTAATTTCGCCGGAATTGTTAAAAAAGCACTCGTTTACGCCCATTCATTTAGCCTATATCCCTGATTATCAGTCATTCTATCAGCCACTTAGAAAACAACGCTACGCTTATGTGTTTTTATGTGAAAGCTCAGGCTACCATGCAAGAACTTCAGGATCGGTTTGAGGCCGAGCCGCTAGAGACGGAAGGTTACGAGCCTCAGGACAAGGTAAATGGTTTTGCCATGCCCTACTTGCCCGTCATTACGCAGGAGGATCCCGATAAAATTCAGTTATTTCGCTGGGGATTGATTCCCCATTGGGCTAGCCCCGAAAAAGCCCCGGAACTAGCCAAAATGACCCTGAATGCCAAATCGGAAACGTTGTATGAAAAGCCGAGTTTTAAAGGTTCGGTACAGCAACGCTGCCTCGTACTCGTATCGGGATTTTACGAATGGCGGCATCAGGGTGCTACTAAAATTCCTTACTACATTCATTTGAATGATACGCCGCTGTTTGCCTTGGGTGGTTTGTACAGCCATTGGCAGAACCGGCAGACGGGCACCCAAATTCCAACGTTTACCATCATCACAACGCCCGCCAATGAGCTGATGGAATATATCCACAATACCAAAAAGCGAATGCCTTTTGTACTGAATCCAGCCCTGGAGAAAGACTGGATTCGTCCGGACCTGAAGCGGCAGGAGATGACCCAATTCATGCATCCGCTGGAACAACAACTGATGGTGAGTGAGGTGATTGGAGCGTAATAGGTTCGGCTTTTATTAGTAGTTCACCCCGCTAAACGGCCGAACTAGGTTTCAATTTTACAAGTGATACTGCAACTCCAGTACCCCGTTGTGGTAGCTTTTGGTACTCGTAAGCTGAAGTGTATGTTCTATCGTTAGCCCTTCAAACAGCGAAATCCCCGAACCCAGGACGACGGGCATGACATGAACGATCAGTTCATCGATGCGTTTTTCGTTCAGAAAAGCCGCGTTGAGTTGCCCGCCCCCAATCAGCCAGATACCCTTGCCGGGTTGCTGTTTTAAGTTCTGTACAAAAGTCCGCCAGTCTTCCGTAACGAAGCTTACGTACGGAGCTTCGCCACGGCTGGTCGAGCGGGTAAAGACGTAGTTCGTCAGATTTGCGTACGGAAAGGTTTCTTCCAGGCCCAGTACGACTTCATAGGTTCGATACCCCATCAGGGTTGTGTCAATGGTTTCCAGGAAAGCCGCGTAGCCGTAATCCGTTTGTTCGGGATTGGGAAATTGAATGAGCCAGTCTAATTCATCCTGGGTTCCGGCCACGAATCCGTCCAGACTCATGGCGATGTACAAGGTTATTTTTCTCATGCGAAAGGATTTGTTCCGCAAAAGTGAATCCATTTCTCCCGCAAAAATTGTATAAAATTTACCCGCACGAACTTACAGATAGACGGTATTGGGAACGGCTTGAGTCACCCGCTGTTCCCGTACGGCCCGACGGTACGCACCGGGCGTCATCCCCGCCAACGCTTGGAATGTCCGGATGAAATGGGCCTGATCATAGAAACCCGATTCGTAGCCCACTTCGGTTAAGGGTTGTTCAGGATACGTAATGATCCGACGTACTGCCTGATTGATTTGTACCATTTGCAGGTACTTTTTAGGCGTAAGGCCCAGTACCGAAACGAAGTTCCGGATGAAGGTTTTATGCGATTGTTCCAGTGAACGTACGTACGGCTGAATCCGCCCTTCGGGAGTCGATTCCAACTCCGTCAGTAAGCCCCGTACGGCGGCTGGTAGCGGACGAGGCCGACTGTATTCCCGAAGAAAGCTTTGCAGATACTGGACTTTTTCGGCTCCCTGGCCGTGTTCTTGCAGGCGTTGGAGAAATCGGGTGGTTTGTGGACCGAATAGCTGCCGGAACGTATCTGGCTTTTCGGGCGTAAAACCGAATAGTCGGTACAGTCCTCCGGGTTTAAGCAACACTCCAATGGCCTGATACCTTCCCTGAACGGTTGTGTATAGGGGTGCGGGAGTCAAACCCAGTACGGACCCTGCGGCAGTATAAGCGTAGGGAAAGGCTCCGGTATTACGAAAAGAATCGCCGTAATTGATGAGTAACTCCTGATACGGAAAGGCAACCGTTTGCGTCCGCAGGTGCACCTGTGGGCTTTCCTCGTACCAGATACAATCCACGCTCTCCCGCAACTCGTCCGTCGGTTTGATTTGATACGAAGTCATGGCTTGGCTCTCCTTAGTTCAGATGTGAAAGTAAAGGTAATACGACCGTGAAATGGGCCGTTTCTTCCCGAATGATAATGTCTGACTGCGTCAGCATCCGGTACTTCGCCGCAATGTTATTCAGGCCTACGCCATTGCTTACCACCGCTTTCGTTTTCCGCTGTAAGTTATTGCGTACCCACAATTGCACTTCAGCGGGCTGCGTAAATGCGGTAGAAATTTCGATCGTTAGCGGCTGACTGGTCCGTACAATATTGTGTTTGACAGCGTTTTCGACCAGTAATTGCAGGGTTAATGGCGGAAGCGTGTACTGCAAATATTCGGCGGGTACGGATAGGTGTACCTGAATGCCTTTTCCATGCCGCGTTTGTAACAAATGCACGTACGATTCAATGAAACGCAGTTCCGTTTCCAGCGTAGTCAGTTCGCGGTCGTTGGCGTATAGCAAGTAACGGTATACTTTGGAAAGTTCGTCCACAAAGCGACCCGCCAGTTGGGGCGATTCCTCGATCAAGGACGACAGGGCATTGAGTGCATTGAACAGGAAGTGCGGATTGACCTGACTTTTGAGTGAATCAAAACGGGCCTGCCATTCGGCCCGCATGAGTTGTTCTTTTTCCTGATACGTTTGTTTCCACTGCTGAATCAGGTAACTCCCTTCGTAAATACTCACGTAGACGCAAACATAAACCACCTGAATACCAACGGTTTCGAAGTAATCATAGAGATCATACAGCCATAATCCAGGATTAAGCAACTGGTTGACTCCCGAGCGTAAAAACGTGTTAAAATTGGCCAGCAGAACAATGACAAACAGAAGTCGTCCTAACCGACGACGCGTATTTGGCAGGCCAGGATAGATTTTTTGGATAAATCGGACCACCCAGCGAGCCAGCTCCCAGCCGACGTAACCGCAGAATAAACCAATCAGCATGGACCACAGAAAATCTCGGGGAGACAATTCCAGGTACATGCGAAGCTTGAAGAAGATCAGACCAAAGGCAAAAAGCCCGATTGGTCCCAGCAAGCGAAGTCGCAGATTACGTGACGAAAGAAATGACATATCCGGCAGAAGGTAGGCAAACAAAAACTAAAATTACGTCGGGATTTCGTCACTTCAAAAAGGATTTTGCTCTTCCCTTCTGGCACTAAACATGAGTATCAATTCTGATTAAAGAAGTGTTATTTATTGCCTTATACTGGATTATTTCTTAACATTTTATTTATAAGTAACTACGAAGAAGTCTAGTCTTCATTTTTATCTTTGCTCTCGTATCCAACACATCACCTATACCGTTTGCTCGGGTTCTAGTAACGTAGTATGTCTTTCTTTTCTGTGCGTGTTTATCGCTATTTTATTTTTCTGTTCATTGGCTTAATCCTTCTTACCTTTTATCACCGTACGGAACATTTTGATGATGCCTGGTTTGCGGAACAATCGTACTGGTTTTTGAAGGATGGAAAAGTTCGTTCCGAATTATTCCGGGGCTTTTTACACTGGGACGAACGCATTTATATATTTCACAAACTCTTCATTTATACCGGAGCCTTTCTGATGGGTTTAGTGGGATTTAGTGTGGCTGGGAGTAAACTTATTGGTATTCTTTTTGGCGTTATAGCGGCGGGTTTAATCTGGAAGTATATGGAACGTGGGTCCCGCGAACAGCAGGGGCTGGCTTTACTTCTGTATTTGGCTTGTGGTACACTGATCAAGTACTTCTGCATAAATCGGCCGGAAACTATGTGCATGACGCTGGGTTTTGCCTCTTACCTCTGTCTGGACCGCCCCAATGGGCGAGCACCCTCCGTGGTGTGGGCGGGCGTATTGGCCGGCTTGGCCGCTCTGACGCACCTTAATGGCCTCATGTACCTAGCTGCCGGTACGCTTTGGCTGCTTGTGCGTACGGATTGGCGAAAGACGTTCGCCTTTGCGAGCGTAGGCAGTTTAGTACTGAGTCTGTACCTACTAGATGCTCTCTTGGATCAGCAGATGGACCGAATGGTTTGGCAGTTTGTGGAGGATCCTGCCATGCAGTACACGCGTACCCTTGCCGACAAATTGAAGGTGATGGTCAACTACCATCAACTCTTTTTTCACAGCCATCACGAAGCCGCGTTAACGGCACTCGTATTACTTACCGTTCTATTCGGTCGGAAACATCTTTCCCTGACCCAGCCGATCGTTTTGTACCTGACCTTACTGGTCGTTCTTTTTTGGTTAGTAACGAAAAGTACGTTTGCTTTTTATATTCTTTTGTTTGTACCCTGGTTCGTTATTCTCGTAGCTACCTACGCTCCGGCATTTATTGTAACCCGAGTTCAGCAACGCATCGCTCAGGGGATTATAACCGTTTACGTAGTAATCGGATTGATTACAATTGGCGAAGTTCTGTATGAGAATTATACGGTTCCTTATCAGCAGACGTACAACGAACAACTGACTCGCTTTATGCCCGAAAAAAACAGTAAGGTGATTGCTCCCCTCAGTTTTTTCTTTGGACAAATGGAAAACTATCGGATTCGAAGTCTAAGTTATTACTGTTCCTTGCGGGATCGCCCACCCCTTACGTTACCCGAGTTTTTCGAAATGGCTAGACAAGAGGGCGTGAAATACATCATCAGTGATAATCCCTTAAATTCCAGCTATTCTATTCCCCTCGACACCCCCGAACGCATGGGAGCCTATACGCAAGTTTGTAAGGATGAGCGGACGGTTGTTTATCAATACAATCCCTAAAACCTTGTTTACCCTAAGTGAGGAGGTCCGTCAAAGCTTAAGGCTAGTCTCGTACCTCGTTTTCTTGGTTTTAAGCACTAAAAATCCTCTTCATGAAACTTCTGGGAAGAATTGTATCGGTTGAGTCGCATCACACCTCCCCTCCTGAACCCACCTTTTCGCTTGAATTACACGTCAGTCGTAATGACATCCGACTGTTACGTATTACACGGGAGCAATTTGATGAAATACAAGTCCGTGGATTCGGCAAGGTTGAACTGGAAGTAGACCCAACTAGCGGCCTAGTTCTTTCGATGGTACGCAACTAATTGAAACATTTCACGACGGGCAGCGGCCGTTCCGGTTCCATCAACGATCCAAATGGATTTGTAAACAATCCACCCCAAAAGTGATCACTACTAGCAAACTCGTTAAACTATCCTTTTTCCATAAAACCCTTTAATCAATGCCTTCTGCTTGTCTGGTCGACAGCGTTTAGCAGCCAACAGACGCATCTTCAAGTACTTCCCCTTTTGAAGAGAATAATCCTTTTTAATACCGACTACTGTTTACCGAATAAGCGGCTTCGCTAGTGCTTTTCGAATAGCAAAGCCCGACTTTTCTGTGCGAAAATGGACAAGTTTTGTTCATTTTCGCACAGCATATTTATCCTTATATTACTGATTATAAGTAGGTTATATTTATTTACTACGCTTAGGCACGGCTTTAGTACTGTAAAGAGTACTAGCATACAAAATTTGTTATTGGCTTACCTGGGCCCGGTAGTCGTAGCAGTCTTTTTCAGATTCGATTGTCTGCTAGTACTTCTGTTGACGTCTCTTTGCAGACGGATCCTTAACCACCCTTATGATGTATTGTTTGACCCATTCACAACGGATGGGGCTGGATCCTATGGTTTCATTTTAACGTCAACTTCTCATGCAACGCTTCTTCCTTAGTACTCGTTTGTTCAGCCTTTTGGCCTTACTGCTTAGTTTTTCAACCCTGGCATTGGCCCAGTCCGTACCCAGCGACTCCACCCGAGCGTATTGGAAATTATACGCTTCTCAGGAAAGTCAGAGTCCGCTCATCCGGTTTTATACGGCTGCTCATCAGGTCGTATATGAAGAAAAATTACCCAAGGATTTGGGTCGCCTCACGCAGAAGAACATCCGACTGTTCGATCAGTTACTGGCTTCCGTGACCAATCAGCGACTGGTGAGTTCGCACCTGTTTCCTGAACGTAATCCGGAGGCATATACCTTTCCTCTATCTGCCGAGAAATCTCATACGAACAAGATTACCTGGTACCGGGATGGCGTTGCCTTTTTGGTAGCCAATCCCCAGGTTAAAGAGCCGGGTAAGGTACAGGTTTTCTACGCCAGACTCGACACTAAACTGGTGAGTGTGAATATCACGGACGAAACGGAAGACTACATTCACTATCAGGATCGTAGCTGCCGCTCGACCTACCGTCGCTCCATTGACTTGCAGAAATTCCCGAGTGGCCGCTACAAACTCATCATCCGTCATCCGGGACAAACTTTTACCTATTATCTAGTAGTAGACCGTAGCTTAAACCGAGTAGAGATTCAACCGCAGTCCAATACCGTTGTTGGTGAATAATTTGCTTCCGGGTAAACGGAGAAGTACTCCGTTTACCCCATTCAATCAATTTTCTCCGAAAACTGGAGCGAATTCGTGGGCAAAAGCTTGAAACGTACGAGCCGCCTGCCCCGTCACTTCCGATACAGTATTCGTCACCAAAGCGGCTTCATTGCGGCTGTAGTGGGCGTAATCTTCCACGAGGCCTTCGGCTTGCCAGTCCGGAAAACCTACGCTTCGTAAAGCTTCTCGCATGGCTTCGGGCGGTACGTCCTGAAAATGTACGGGTTTGTGAAGGGCCGCAGAAAGTTGTTGGGATAGTTGGCTATGGGTCAAGGCCTCGGGACCGGTTAGCGTATATATTTTCCCATTATGTCCTTCGCTCGTTAAAGCTACGACAGCTACCGAGGCAATGTCGCGTACATCAATCACGCTGACTTTAGCGTCGCCCACCGCCGCAAAGAACATTCCCTGCTGAGCAATGGAGGAGCGGAAACCCAGTAAGCCCTGCATAAATAGATTCGGACGTAGGAACGTATACGTCAGCCCGGTTTCCCGGAGGGCCTGCTCTACTACGGCATGATACCGCAAAAATCGCACGGGCGAATGCAGGTCCGCCGCCAGTTGCGACAGTTTTACTACATGCTGAACGCCCGCCCGCTGTGCTTCGGCTATAAAAGTCAATTGCTGCTGTTCAGCTTGTTCTGAAGAATTAGTCAGTAAAAAAGCCCGTTCGATACCTCGTAATACATTGGCCAGACTTGTCCGATCGTTGAAGTCGCCATGGACTATTTCTACCCCCGGTAATGCGGCCAGTACCTCGTTTTTAGAGCGAACCAAGGCCCGAAAGGGAATACCGCGTTGCGACAGTTGCTGAGCTAGTATCGAACCGACACTACCCGTAGCTCCGGTGATGAGAATTTTGGGGGTTGTGAACATCGTCTTTTCAGGAATAAAGTTTGATGGATACGGTCTGGCTTTTGCCTAACCCGCGACAAAGGTCTATTCTTCTCACTTCCTGAAATTGTAAGAAAACGAAACGGAGCCGTAACCGCACGAAAAAGGCCAGTACGTATCGCATGTACTGGCCTTTTGTACTAAACTAATTCTAACGGATGTATATCCTTCAAGCTATTAGGAAATTGTTCCCTACTTTACTGCGTATGCCCCCTCGCAAAAACTGTTAAATTACTAGCTAGTAACACTTTAAATCGTGGGTCGGCCACCTGTTACCTGTACGGTTGCTCCCGACATGTAACTAGAGTCTTCGGAGGCTAGTAATACGTAAATTGGAGCCAATTCGGCGGGTTGCCCTGCTCGTCCCAGGGGGGTATCTTCTCCAAACTTCTGTACCTTTTCGGGGGGCATGGTGGCGGGGATCAGGGGCGTCCAGATCGGTCCCGGAGCGACGCAATTGACCCGAATTCCCTTTTCAGCAATACTCTGAGCCAGGTTACCCGTGAAGTTCTGAATGGCGGCTTTCGTAGCCGTGTAGGCCAGCAGCGTGGGGTTAGGCGTATAGGCATTAACCGAGGTTGTGTTCACAATTGTACTGCCGGGCTGCATGTAGGGTTCGGCCGCTTTACAAAGATAAAACATGGCGTAGATGTTGGTCTTGAACGTCCGGTCCCATTCTTCACTGGGGATTTCCTGTAAGGATTCCCGGGCCATTTGGAAAGCGGCATTATTAACCAGAATATCGATTCTACCGAATTCGGCGACGGCTTTTTGTACAATCGTCTGGCAGTGGGATTCCTCGCTAATGTCGCCCGGTACCAGTACGGCTTTCCGACCGGCTTGTTCGATATATTGAGCGGTTTCGCGGGCGTCCTCCTCTTCATTGAGGTACGAAATCAGTACGTCGGCACCTTCCCGGGCAAACGCAATCGCTACGGCCCGGCCAATGCCGGAATCGCCCCCGGTAATGATGGCTTTACGGCCTTCCAGTTTGCCGGACCCTTTGTACGAATTTTCGCCGTGATCGGGTCTGGGATTCATTTGGGAAGTTTTACCGGGTACGGGTTGCTCTTGCTCTGGATACGGTGGTTTCGGGTATTTTTCTCTGGGATCGGTCATTGGGCTGGATTCAAAATTCGCGTTCATTTCCTCGTGATTTTGGTGGATGAATCGACTGAATACTTCTTCAGTATCGCCCTCTCCGGCAAAAGATGCGTA
>NZ_JBMDWJ010000115.1:0-19680 GCF_048595215.1 Siphonobacter sp. | reverse complement strand
AGACCTGTATTTTCTTTTTTATAAAGTATAACAGTCTCTTTTTTGAATGAAATTAACAATTAAATCACTACCAATATTCAGGAATAATTACTTATATATTTTTAATACAATTACACGGATAATGGCACGATTCGTTGGGCTAAAAAACAAAAATACCCCTTGATTCGTCGTTCGAAGCAAAGGGTATCAAACACCAAGTCAGTAGTAACTAAATGAATTTGGAAGTCCAGAACCAAACCAGCCAGAATGCTATTCCCAGGACACAAACGAGGGTTAGCCCCAGATCATAAAAACCCTTCAGCCGGACATTTTTAACTTTATTTCGACCGTGTACTTTTAAGTAGAAGTGGATACCCAAAACCGCACAGATCAATATAAAATAGTTGCAACTATCGGAAATGAACGTTAACATAAGATGTATAGTTAGGTAGCTTTACGAGTTACTAATCATGGATACGCCTACAAAAATAAATCAGAAAAGGCTAAAGTTGTATCCGCCGCACGGTATAAAATGTGTCGTACGCCGTGAAAGTAGCTTGCAGGAAAGCAATGAACGACAAAGAATTAGCTACCAAAAAGCTTTGAAAACGTTCACTAGGGCACTATACGAAAAGCGATGGGGCGTCGGGGGAAGGAAAGAGAAGGAGCATAAAAAAACCTCTCAAATTTGAGAGGTTTTTTTATTAATGATTGGCAGCAGCTTCTTTCGGTAAGCTTACTTTCGGAGAAGCGGCATCCAGACTCACGTCACCCGTAGTGGTTGCAGGCGTGAGGGGAGCATTCGTGTAATCGAAAAAGGGTAACATGATCAGTGACAATACGATCAAAAAGCCGATCACAACGTATACAGGAGTTAAATCACTCTGATCATTGTATGAGTTAGTAGCCATGGTAATAAAATTGGTTTCTACTTTTTTCGGCAAATAGACAAAAAAGACGGTATCATTCCTAGTAAAAATGCCTGAAAAAGACGCCTGCTTCCTTTTCAATAGGCCTAATGCCTTTACAGAAGCTACTTACTCTTCCTTCATGTATCCATACAAAACCCAGCGTTGGCGGACACTGGGTTTGTATACGTCTGCCTGGCGGTTGCAAACGTTCTTACTTACAAGAAATTACCTTTAATGTCTTCTGCAACAGTTCGTTAAAACAGTTTTCCTTTTGAACGGTATTACTATACGATTTATACGAAATGAGCTTTTTTTGGGCTAGACTATCATTTACCAGGACTTCCTATTTTTCAAACGCATTTCTAGCACTGGTAAGGGCATACCTAAGGTCGGGCAAGCATTTCCCCAATCTGCTTCGTTGACACTTCCTCAACCAAGCGAATACGACTTTTTTACTCGTTATCCCAAATGAATACATCTATGATTTGGGCAGCAATAATCAGTAGTTACACCGTGTGTTGGTTTTTATGGATTTGCTGGGAGTTACGGCGTGCCTACGTACCTAGCGATGAACAAAATTCTTTTCACCAAGAAGATGAACATTGGTTAGTGTCCCATCACTTTATCAGTCCGAAAGCAAGAGGAAAAGAAGATGAAACGAATCTTATGGACAAAGTCTCAGGTCCAGGCGACCGACCCTTTAAATCCTGATACCGCCGTATTACATATACCAGCTGTCGTTCGCCAGGAAATGTGCGAACGTAAATTGAATAGAATTCGTCTGATGGCAGTAGCTACGTTTGTGGCTGGTTTTGTTATTTACTTGATGATCCTTAGCGGTTGGTTAAAACCTTAGCTATCTACATTTATACCTTTTTAAATTACAGATTTAAGAATTCGAATACACTGTATTAGTTCTTCTTCCGTAGAGGAAGCAAAACCCAGACGAGCCACGTTTTCTTTTCGGAAAACGGACTCATGAGCCGTTCCATTGGATAAATACAGCTCTTTTTGGAGAGCTTTTTCTGCCAAGCGTACGAGATTAATGCTCGAATCAAACGTGGTCCAGACGGACATTCCTCCTTCCGGTTTTCGAAAGTCGACTACGCTGCCCAATTCCGTTTGCAAAGCCTCACAAAACAGATCTCGCCTTTGGCGATAAATGCGTAGGGATTTGCGGATGTGTCGTTGAATAACGCCCGTATGTAACAACTCAGCCATGGCGTTTTCAAGAACGGTATCTCCTTGGCGATCAATGACACGGCGGAGTTTAGACAGGTGCTGAATCACATTTTCCGGTCCCACCAGATACCCGACCCGAAAGGCTGGCGAAATGGTTTTAGTGAATGAGCCACTATAGAGTACCATACCCCCCGAATCAGCACTGGCGAGCGGAAAAAGTGGCTTGCTTTCGTAATGAAAATCGTAGTCGTAATCGTCCTCAAAAACAATGAACTTGTAGGCCTGAGCTAAAGCCAGTAACCGCATGCGACGGTCCGCTCGTAAGGGTACGGTAGTGGGATACTGATGATGCGAGGTTACGTATAACATTCGTAGGGGTCGTTGCTGACATATCCGTTCTAAAGCATCTACGTCAATTCCGTACGCATCTACGGGTACGGGAATAAGCTGGGCTCCCGCCTGCAGGAAATTCATGCGAGCCCCCGACCAGCTATATTCTTCGATGGCCACTGCGTCTCCAGGCTGAAGCAACGCGGTGCTAGCCAGATAAACGCCCATCACGGTACCCCGCACAATCAGTATATTTTCGGGCTCCGCCCGCAGACCACGGGTGGCATGTAGATACGCGGCCAACTCCTCCCGTAGCCAGCGGGATCCACTCGGATCATTATACCCGAGTCGTACGTACGGATTGGAAGCCAGTACCTGCGATCGATACGCCCGAGACAATTCCAGCACGGGAGCCAGTCGGGCATCGGGAAACCCATCATCCAAGTGATAGCGGGCTTGTGCCTTTAGCGGAGGCCGATCCAGATGCGGCGTTGACTGAAAAGAAAATCCCGCCTGCTTGGCAGGATCGAAAACGTCGGAATTTACTAGTGGCCGGGGAGACAATTCCGGTAAATGTCGGCTCACGAAGGTACCACTTCCTACCTGCGTTTGTAACCAACCTTGGGCGATGAGTTCATCATACGCCTGTATCACTGTTTTTCGGTGAATGGCCAATCCCGACGCTAACGCTCGCGTACTGGGTAGGCGATACTCCGGCCGCAGGATGCCCTTCCGGATCAGATCCGTCAGTTGAGCGGCAAGCTGGAGGTAAAGGGGCTGGTGATCGTGCCGATGAATCTGAAGGAGAGTAGCTAAAGGCTGCATAAAAATTGGACTACTCGGTTTGTCAAAAATGGATGCGTAGCATAATCCAGCAAAGCTACACTTTTGTCAAAAAAACAGCCGAATGAATACTCCGAAACTTATTCCCAGTCGGGATGCTAAAAAGGCTCATTTTGATGCCGAAACTATTTACCCTATCCTTGATGAGGCCTTGTACTGCACCATCAGCTATTGCGTAGATAACCAGCCCTACTCCATTCCTACGGCTTTTGTCCGCTACGAAGACAAGATTTACATCCATGGTTCAGTAGGCAGTCACTTTATTCGTACGATTGAAAAAGGCCTACCCGTTTGCGTTTCCGTAATCTTAATGGATGGATTAGTGATTGCCAAGTCCGCCTTTTCGCATACGGTGAATTACCGTTCCGTAATCCTCTTTGCCGAAGCCGAAAAGATAGAAGAGATCGACCTTAAAAAAGCAGCTCTCGAATGGCTAACCGATAAAATAGTACCCAATAGCTGGGAGTACCTGCGGCCAATGACTAACAGTGAATTACGCAAAACAACGGTTCTGGCTTTTAAAATCGATCAGGCTTCGGCGAAAATCCGGACGGGCATGCCCATCGACGAACCGGAAGATAAGGACCTGCCCATCTGGTCGGGTGTTATTCCGATCCAACAACAGCGGCTCGCTCCGGTAGCCGACGAAAGTAGTCAGGTCATTCCTTTGCCCGAACATTTAATGTCATAAAAAAACGCCCAGCGTCCTGATCAGGACGCTGGGCGTTTGTATGAAGATGAAGTTCGTTTACTTTTCTTCCCGGTACAGAACCATTCCGGCATGATACAGAATTCCGTCCCGGAAATCACCGTCGGCCGTAAAACCCGTATCGTCCACGTAATCAATGTGATCCCCCGTGAGGGTATACCGGCCCTGATACGCACTCTTGCGAGTACCCCGGGCTTCATCGTAGCGGCCATTGGGCAATAGTTCATGCCGGATGTATCCGTCTTTCGTTACCCACATGCCCACGTAAGAATTGTTTGTTTTCATGGCTTTGGTTGGGAACTCGTTAGGCTTCCGTACTAAAATCCGTAGAAAGGGTGAGGTCTTTCCAGGCTTCTACATCTGTTTGTACGGCGGCCATTTTTTCCTGCATCATTCCGTAAGCGTCACTTCCCAAAAACAAATGCAGGGGTGGATTTGGCGTAGTAGCTACGGTAATCAAGGCTGCTACGGCTTTTGCCGGATCGCCGGGCTGGTTACCGTTAATGTCCTCCCGGTGAGCCGACAAAGAGGCCTGAGCTTCGGCATACGCTTCGATACGGCGAGCCGGCGTAGCCATGGATTCCTGGGTCAGGAAATTGGTACGGAAATACCCTGGATACACTACCGTGGCATGAATACCGAATGATTTCGCCTCCGCCGCCAGCGATTCCGTAAAACCGGCTACGGCAAACTTCGTAGCACAGTAGATACCCCAACCCGCAAAATTGGCCGTATATCCACCAATCGAAGCGATATTGAAAATGTGTCCCGATTGCTGATTCCGAAGATGAGGCATCACTTCGCGAATGACATTAAGTGAACCGAAGACGTTAATGTCAAAATTCTTACGAGCTTCTTCGTCGCTCAGTTCTTCGAGCGTACCAAATTGTCCGTATCCAGCATTGTTCACGACCACGTCGATGCGTCCGAAGGTGGCTATGGTTTGAGCAACGGCTTCCTGTACGCTGGCTGGTTCTGTTAACGAAACCTGTAAGGGTAAAAACTGATCCGAAGCCGGACCTATTTCATTGATTAGCGTCTCTAACTTTCTAGAGGTGGCCGCTACGCGATAGCCTTCCTGTACTAATTTTTGGGTGAGTAGTAATCCCAGTCCTTGTGAGGCTCCTGTGACGAACCATACGTTGGCAGCGTTCATAATATGTTTGTTTTTTGTACACTGCAAAAGTACAAGCCCCTCAGCGGCAGCAGCTTACAGCAAACAAACCAATACTTGCAAAATTCAAACAAAGAAGGAATCTATCGAGCCATTCTTGCTACGAAGAAAGATTGACAACCATAAAAGCCGATTTTATCTATCCTTATAGTAACAAAAATTCTGATTCCTCTTTACATCCGATACGTCCGTACGTACTCGCGGGGGGGCATTCCCGTAATCTCTTTAAATCGGCGGTTGAAATTGGACAGATTGGTATATCCGCACTGAAAAGCGATCTCACTAATCGATTCGCGGGACTCGCGAAGGAGCCGACAGGCGTGTTCAATGCGTACTTCGTTGAGTAAATGCGAAAAGGTTTTTCGCGTATGCTGCCGGAAGAAGCGGCAAAAAGCCCCCGGTGTCAGGTTGGCTACATTGGCCACCTCTTCCAGCCCAATCGGAGCGGCGTAGTGTTGGAGAATGTACGAGAAGATTCGTTCGAGTCGCTGGTGATCATCGGGGCGGCTGGGTCGTTCGTAAGCCATACGAGACAGAATTTCCCGTTGCTGGTTCCCTGCCAATTGATCAAGCATCCGTACCAAAAATAGAAACTGCTGAAAGGGGCGTAGTTCCGGCAGTTGCTCGAATTCCCGCACGAGCGTGTCCTCAGCGGAGACCTGTAGTCGGACGCCGTGCCGAGCTTCGGACAATAACTGTTTTAGGTGCACCATTTCTGGAAAAGCCAGTAACTGTTGCTCGAACGGTTCACCCATAAATAAGATGGAAGTAGAAACGGCCTGCTCATTCCCCGCCAGGGGCGTACTCCGCAGGACGTGCGGCAGATTACTGCCCAGCAACAACAGATCATAGGGCTGAAAGCGATCAATTCGATTACCTACTACTAAGGTTCCTTCGCCTTTTTCGATCAGGGTAAGCTGGATTTCGGGATGGAAGTGTAATTGCCCGTAAAAGCTGGGTCCATTTTCCTTCTGAATTCGAAACGAACGCTGATCGACACTGGGTACGCGAAAGAACAGGGGCTTCATACTGATATTTATTTGGTCGATTTATTGGAAAGCTCTATAAAAGTAGTGAAAAAAGTATTAAACCCAATCAAATCCGAGCAATGAAGGCAGCTAAACCTTTCGGACCTTTGAGCTAACATTTAAGCCCCTTCTACAATATGAACGTTGCCGTTACCTGGCAGGGAATTTACCCTGCACTGCTTACGCCCTTTACTGCTGAGGACACGCTGGATCTGGATCTGTTTGAAACCAACCTCCGGGCTCAGATCGACGCCGGCGTACGGGGTCTGATCATTGGCGGATCACTGGGAGAAACCAGTACGCTGACTCGCCCCGAAAAACTGCAATTACTCGAAAGAGCCCTGCAAGTTTGCGACGGACAGGTACCGGTTATCGTGAATATTGCCGAACAGGCCACGCGTGATGCCATCGCCGCTGCTCAGGAAGCGGAAGCGAACGGAGCGGATGGTTTGATGCTATTGCCTCCCATGCGGTACTTCGCGGATTCCCGCGAAACGGTAGAATTTTTCCGCAGCGTAGCCGAGTCAACGAAGCTGCCGATCATGCTGTATAATAACCCGGTGGATTACAAAATTCACATCACCGTACCGATGTTCCAGGAACTGGCTCAGATTCCGAACATTGAAGCCGTGAAAGAATCGACCCGTGACCTGACCAACGTGATTCGGATGCGGAATGCCTTCGGCGATCGCTTCAAAATCATGGGCGGCGTAGATACGCAGATTCTGGAATCAGCCGTACTTGGTGTCGATGGCATTGTAGGCGGACTGGTAGATGCCTTCCCGGCCGAAACCGTAGCCCTTTACGAGTGGGCTCAGCAGGGCAAAATCAAAGAAGCCTTTGAATTGTATCAGTGGTTCATGCCCTTGCTGGAACTTGATATTCACCCCAAACTTGTTCAAAATATTAAATTGGCTGCCGTGGCTACGGGCATCGGTTCCGAATACGTACGGGCTCCGCGTCTACCGCTTGTCGGCGAAGAACGGGCTCACGTACAGGGCATCATCGATCGGGCGATGGCAAATCGCCCCAGTCTTGCGGTTCCTGCTTAATCCAGCCATTAAAGGCTATTTTTCCTTGAACTGTGTCGGTCCAAAGCTGGCACAGTTCAATCATTAGGATCTTTGGCAATTTTTGAACGATGTCTACAGCGTATCATTTTTTCTGTATTGATGCCCATACCTGCGGCAACCCCGTACGGGTCGTCACGGGCGGGAGTATCCCTTTTTTGCAGGGAGAGTCCATGAGCGAAAAACGACAGCACTTCCTCCGGGAATACGACTGGATTCGTAAGGGTCTGATGTTCGAACCCCGGGGTCACGACATGATGTCGGGAAGCATTCTGTACCCGCCCATTGACCCAGCCAACGACGCGGGTGTACTCTTTATCGAGACCTCCGGCTGTTTGCCCATGTGCGGACACGGTACCATCGGTACGGTTACGGTAGCCATCGAACAAAACCTGATTCGGCCTAAAACGCCCGGCGTACTGAATCTGGAAGTACCCGCCGGACTAGTACGAGCCGAGTATGTACAGGAAGGCCGCAAGGTGACGTCGGTGAAAATCACCAACATCAAATCCTATCTGGCGGCGGAAGGTCTTACGGTCGAATGCCCGGATCTGGGTACCTTAACCCTGGATGTAGCCTACGGCGGTAATTTCTACGGTATTGTGGATGTACAGGCCAATTTTCCGGGTCTGGAGCATTTCAGTGCCGATCAGCTCATTAGCTGGGCCCGCGTCTTACGGGTTCGCCTGAATGAACAGTACAGTTTCGTTCACCCCGAAAACGATACGATTCGCGGCCTGAGTCACATTCTCTGGACGGGTGCTACTTTGAAAGAAACCTCTACGGCCCGCAATGCCGTTTTTTACGGCGATAAAGCGATTGACCGTTCGCCCTGTGGCACCGGTACTTCGGCCCGCATGGCTCAGTGGTACGCTCAGGGCAAACTCAAGCCCGGCGATACCTTCGTCCATGAAAGCATCATCGGATCGATTTTCAATGGCAGAATCGAAGCCGAAACCGAACTGGCTGGAAAACCGGCCATTGTACCCAGTATTGAAGGTTGGGCCCGCATTCACGGCTACAACCACCTCATCATCGACGAAGACGACCCATACGCCTTTGGCTTTCAGGTCATTTAACTTATAAAACGAGCGGCCGCTCGTCACCCCAAAACACATGCAACACATCGGAATTGTTGGCGGAGGCATTATTGGCTTAAGTACGGCTCATTACCTGCGGGAAGCCGGGTACGCCGTGACCGTTTTTGACCAGACCGTACTGGCCGACGGCTGCTCGTACGGAAATGCCGGTATGATTGTGCCCAGCCACATTGTACCGCTGGCTCAGCCGGGTATGATTGCCAAAGGGCTTCGCTGGATGCTTCAGCCGACAAGTCCTTTTTACGTAAAGCCCCGGCTCAACGCGGATTTGATTCGCTGGGGCTGGCTGTTTTACAAACACTCGACCAACGAGCACGTCCAGTACTCCATTCCGGCTTTACGGGATATTAGTTTACTCAGCAAAACCATGTATCAGCAACTGGCCCAAACGATGGATTTTGGCTGGCACGAACGTGGTTTGCTGATGCTGTATCAAACGGCTAGTGCGGAACATGAATTACAACACGAAGCGGATCTGGCCAACCAGTCGGGCATTGAAGCTCGTATGCTGGATCAGAAACAGGTACAGGCCCTGGAACCCGATGCGGAAGTGACGGTACACGGAGCCGTCTACTATCCCGGTGATGCTCACGTAACACCCCGACGGGTTATGGAAACGCTGATTGCCGATTTGAAAAGGAAAGGCGTTCAGTTTCTGGAAAACCATCGCGTAGAGGGTTTTGCCATGAATGGCTCCCGCGTAACGGCCATTCGGGCGGGTGGCGAACAGTATCCCGTGGATGAAGTAGTCATCGCGGGGGGAGCCTGGTCGCCGGAAGTCGTGAAAAGTCTGCAACTCAATCTGCCCCTGCAGGGTGGAAAAGGCTATAGTTTTCTATTGAAAGACCAAAGTCCTCAGGTGCGGGTACCGGCCATTATGCTGGAAGCCCGGGCTACGGCCACGCCCATGGGTCAGGATCTGCGGATTGCCGGTACCATGGAAATCAACGGTACCGATCTTTCCGTCAATATGAAACGCGTACAGGGAATCAGTCAGTCGATTCAACGATATTATCCGGGTATTCGCGTAGATTTGCCCGCCCGGGAAGTCGTCTGGAAAGGTCTGCGACCCTGCTCACCCGATGGGTTACCCTACATTGGCCGCATTCCGGCGTATCAAAACGTAACCCTTGCCACGGGTCACGGCATGATGGGCCTAAGTCTGGGACCCGGTACGGGCAAGCTCGTGAGCGAAATCATTACGGGGCAATCCCTGAGTATGGATGTAGCAGCGTTTCGTCCGTCCCGCTTTCAGTAAACGCAGGTAGCTGCTAGGGGTGAAACCGCGACGCCACTCGTCCTTTGGCTATGGCCCTGTATTTCCAGCCCCACGCACAACGGGTCGTATACGCGTTCGAAAACCTCTATAAACTCAAGTACTGGCATGTCACAAGCTACGATAGAACATTCTTTTCAAGCCATCAATCCGGCCACGGGCGAAATCCTGCCGGGTAAATTCATTGAAACGAGTCTCGAACAGATTACGGACTACGGTCATCGTTCGGCAGCAGCCTTCGCCGAATACCGAAACGTATCCGGACGTACAAAAGCCGAATTTCTCGAACAGATTGCCCTTGAAATTGAAGCCTTAGGCGATGCTCTGTTGGAACGGGCTCAGGCCGAAACGGCTCTGCCCCTGCCCCGTCTGACGGGCGAACGCGGCCGTACGACGGGTCAGCTACGCCTCTTTGCCAGCTACGTACGGGAAGGCTCCTGGGTAGATGCCCGCATTGATCCGGCCCTGCCCGAGCGTCAGCCCCTACCCCGCCCCGATTTGCGGCAAATGCTGCGACCGCTGGGACCCGTCGGTATTTTTGGAGCCAGTAATTTTCCGCTGGCCTTTTCCGTCGCGGGTGGCGATACCGCTTCGGCTCTCGCTGCGGGTTGTACGGTGGTGGTGAAAGCTCACCCAGCTCACCCCGGCACCTCGGAGCTGGTAGCCGGAGCCATTCGAACGGCGGTACAAAAGTGCAATCTGCCCGAAGATACGTTCCTCTGCATTCAGGGTCGAACCAACGAAACGGGCCAGGCCCTGGTGAATCATCCCGCTATTAAAGCCATTGGTTTTACGGGATCGTTCCGGGGCGGTAAAGCCATTTTCGACGCAGCAGCCCGTCGCCCCGAACCCATTCCGGTGTACGCTGAAATGGGTAGCACGAATCCGGTTTTCTTTTTGCCCCAGATTCTGAAAGAACAGGGAGCAGCTCTGGCTCAGGCTTACGTGGCTTCTACGACGCTCGGTACGGGTCAGTTTTGTACGAATCCCGGCTTGAGCATTGTCACGGCTTCGGAAGCTACGGAACAATTTAAAGCCCAGGCTCAACAAGCCATTACGCAGGTCAAACCAACGTCCATGCTGACGAAGGCGATTCGCGAAGCTTTTCATCAGGGCATTTCACACCTGACCAGCCACGGAGACGTGCAGGTACTGGGTGAATCGGATGCGACGGAAGGTTACGCCCTAGCCCGCCCCGTACTGCTGACCAGTACGGCCAAAGCATTGCTGGCGAATCCGGCGGTGGCGGAGGAAGTATTCGGTCCCAGCAGTATTATTGTTGAGGCCGATGATCCGGAAGAAATGCTGGCGTTGGCTCATTCCTTGGAAGGTCATTTGACCGCCACGGTTTACGGTACGGAAGAAGAACTGCTACAATACGGCGATTTGCTGGCTATCCTCGAACAAAAAGCGGGCCGGGTAATTATCAATGCCTTCCCGACGGGAGTGGAAGTAAGTCACGCCATGCACCACGGTGGTCCCTTCCCGGCCACGACCGATGCTCGCTCGACGTCCGTAGGCACGAATGCCATTCGTCGCTTTGCCCGACCCGTATGTTATCAGGGTTTTCCGCAGGCTTTACTTCCAGAGGAATTGAAGGATACAAACCCGCTGTCGATCTGGCGGCTTTGGGATGGCGTTACGCAGAAGTAAGACTATCCCGCTTCTTATTAAATAGTTAAAAATCCCAGCCTGTAGCCGGCTGGGATTTTTTGTTGAGGTAATCTGGCTAATTTCTTTTCTACGCGATCAACGCTCTGATTATAGGTAGGCTTTTACCCATTCTCCGCCAGTTCCTACTTCTTCAAGAAAGTCTGTTTACGCAAACAAAAGCAGGCACTGTTTTTTAACGGTTTGCTATACGTTTTTGGATTTCCCAGTATTCCGCCTGTACTGGCTTTCAGAAATTTGCCTTATTCTCTTCCTTTTCCGTACGTTCATCAACCACTATAAACTCAACGCTATGGTAACCCGCAGAAGCTTTATTCAAACCGTTTCGAACGGCATTGCGTATACCAGTATGGCTGGCAGCGGCCTTCTAATAGCCTGCCAAAGCAAATCTGATCAATCAAAAGAAGCTAAAAAACAGTCCGCCCAAAACGAAGAAAAGAAGAAAGGTAAACTGGGCATTGCTCTGGTTGGCTTGGGTAAGTACAGTGAAGAACAGCTGGCTCCGGCTTTGGAGGAAACCAATCAGTGTTACCTGGCCGGGATTGTTACGGGCACGCCCGAAAAGGCAGAGAAGTGGAAAAAGAAATACGACATTCCCGAGAAGAACATTTATAACTACGAGACTTTCGATACGATCAAGGATAATCCAGACATTGACATTGTCTACGTGGTACTCCCTAATAGCATGCACGCCGAATATACGGTACGAGCCGCCAAGGCGGGCAAACATGTCATCTGTGAGAAACCGATGGCCCTTACCGTAGCCGAATGCGACCAGATGATTGCCGCCTGCAAGGAAGCCGGAAAAATGCTTTCGATTGGCTATCGCCTTCACTTTGAACCGTATAATCTGGAAATGGTACGCCTGGCCGAAACCAAAACCTTCGGTAATCTGAAAAAAATCAAAGCCGAAAATGGCATGAATGGTACTGAAGGCTGGCGAGTTGACAAAGAACTTTCGGGAGGGGGCCCATTGCCCGATGTAGGCATTTACTGCATTCAAGCCGTACGGTACACGACTGGCCAGGAACCACTAGCCGTACGAGCGAAAGAAGGTCCGAAGAAAGACAAGGAATTCTTCAAAGAAGTAGAAGCATCGCTGAGCTGGGAAATGGAAATGCCGGGTGGCGTGATTGCCGAGTGCAAAAGCAGCTACGAAGAAGACATGAATCTGTTACGGGCCGAGGCCGATAAAGGATTTTTCGAACTAAAACCCGCCTACGGTTACTCCGGCCAGAAAGGCGAAACATCCCAGGGAAAAATGGACCTCCCTAAAGTCAATCAGCAAGCCCTACAAATGGACGACTTCGCCGAAGCCATTACGAAAAAGCGACCCACGCCCGTACCGGGGGAAATGGGGCGTCAGGACGTAAAAATCATCAACGCTATTTACGAGGCGATGAAGACAGGCAGACGGGTCGAGATTCCTGCTTAAGGGGGTTTGATTTGGTTTGAGGGTTGAAAGTTTGAATGGTGTTTGAGCAGGTATCAGGTTTGATCGAGTTTGAACTAAAGTTTTCCGGTAAAAACTGAGGTTTCCTGAATGCTTTTTACACCGAATGAATCCTTCAAATCTGATCGTAATCAAACTTCAAATCATTACAGGTTTCGCCTGATCAGACTCGTGTATCAATCAATCAAACCTGATACCAGATCAAACTTTCAAACCTAGAACTTCATCAAACCTTAAACTAACTCAAACCTCCAACCTACGTAAACGGCAACGCATTCCCACGCTTTACTCTATAAAACCCTTATTCTATCCAATTCAATGAAAACAAGAACTACATTATTCTTAGGAGCTGCACTGGCGGGCGTTATTGGTCTGAGTTGCAGCAAAGGCAGTGGATTCTGGGATTCTTTTATTCCGGAAACCGACGAGGAACCGACTTCTGCTCAGGTCACAGGTTATGTATTTCGTCCGGCCCTGGTACCGGCTACACCCGAACGCATCCAACAATTGAAAGTACCCGCTGGATTTAAGGTACAGGCGTTTGCTCAAGAAGTGGGCAAGCCTCGTATTCTGGCCGTCAGTTCGCAGGGTTATGTGTATGTATCGGATCGCGATGCTGGCATGGTTACGCTCCTGGAAGATAAAGACAAGGATGGCGTAGCTGAACGCAAACAAATGGTAGCCAGTATCAAGCAGGCCCACGGATTAGCTATTCATAACTCGAAACTCTACATCGCGGCAGTTCAGGATCTGTACGTAGCCGATATTAATTCGGATGGTACGCTGAGTCAACCCAAACTGATTAAATCCGGCTTGCCCGATGGTGGGCAACACCCCAACCGTACACTTGCCTTTGGTCCCGACGGACTGATGTACTTCTCCATTGGCAGTACCTGTAACTCGTGCCCCGAACCCAATGCCATGCATGCTACGATGGTGCGTATGAATGCCGACGGATCGAATATGAAGATCTATGCCAAAGGGTTACGGAATACCATCGGCTTTGGCTGGCACCCTGAAACCAAGGAATTCTGGGGAATGGATCATGGAATTGACTGGCTGGGAGATGAAGAACAAAAAGAAGAGGTGAACCTCATCAAGGAAAATGGCGTATATGGGTGGCCTTACATTTATGAGGACGGAAAATATAATCCCGGTACTCGCCCTCCCGGAGACACTACCTACCAACAGTACTCGCAACTTTCTACCAAGCCCTCGCTGACGTATCAGGCTCACGCGGCCCCCATGCAAATGGCGTTTTATACGGGCTCACAGTTTCCCAGCGATTACCAGGGCGATGCGTTCGTAGCCATGCGGGGTTCCTGGAATCGGAGTAAGCCTTCGGGTTATAGCGTAGTGCGGATGCACTTTGAAAACGGAAAACCCGTACGGTTTGAAGATTTTCTGACGGGCTTCCTCGTTGATAATAATCGTTCTCACATTGGCCGACCCGTTGGTGTAGCCGTACACGCGGATGGCTCGTTGCTGGTTTCGGATGATACGAATGGGGTGATTTATCGTATTTCGCGTCAGTAATTCTTTCTATAAAAAGAGCGGCCTTCTATCGATAGAAGGCCGCTCTTTTTATACGGATATTCTGTAGGAATGGTGCGTCCCTGTACCCCGCATTGCATACGGGGCTATTCAGGTTGAACCCCTCCGGGGTTGGACATTCGATTCAGAAGGGAAACTGGTACAAGTTTGATCCGTTAAGGATCATTCACCATCTCCCCACAGGCGGTAGCGGGTGACCTTGATTAGAGATTTCGTTTAGAAATGAAAAACCGGTACATCTCCCCCTTCATTTTCTGCCTCGCACCTTAAGCAAACCTTGTCCTACGGCTTCGGCCGCTCGTTTGTGGAGGGTCTTGTCGCCCCGCGTCATGCGTTGGAGTAAGGCTTTGGATTCAATCAGGTACTTCGGAGCAAAATCAGATTTCGATTCGACAATATCCCGACTATTATCCAGAATATCCGCGTACTTGATCGTCTGAGCGGCCGGGCTGACTTTAGCCATTCGTTCTGCTTCCCGACTTTTTCGTTGATCCCGATTCAGACCCGGATAGTCCGCATGGGTATATACGTCGGTTAGTTCCTGTACTAATTTCAAGGTTCGTCGTACCTCGGCTTCTTCCATGACACCCGACAGAAATTCCAGCATTTCCTCGGCGGTTAGCTCCGTATCTTCCAGGACATCGTGTAATAAAGCTGCCGCCAATACCGGTAGTTCCGCAGAATATTCTTCACACACCTGCATCACCCGAATGGGATGGTTGATATACGGTTCGTCGGCATATTTCCGCCGTTGCCCCTCGTGAGCCTGACGGGCAAATTCCTGAATTTTTTCTAAGGTTTCCATGACTGTACCTGCCTATTCGTTTTCGCTTTTTCCTAAAAATTGCAGACCATGTTTCGGTTCTGTAGGGTCTTGCACGGGTACAGCCTTGTCTTCCACTGCGACGCGTAGACGCATTTCCGGCTTACGACTATAATTAAACGAAGTATTTTAAAAATAGCCGCCTGCTAGCGTTATTTACACTAGTTGCCATTTGTACCAAATAAAATAGCGGCACTATCTCGACAAACAAAAGATCATTAGTTTTCAATTCTGCATGGCAACTGTACCTCAGGACACGGGTTTTAAGCCCCGAGTCAATTTATTTGATGCGACGATGGTCGTGGCGGGTTCGATGATCGGGTCCGGAATTTTCATTGTGAGTGCGGAAATTACCCGCAGTGTCGGCGGAGCGGGTTATATGCTGGCGATGTGGTTGCTAGCGGGAGTCGTTACCATCATTGCGGCGGTTAGTTACGGAGAGCTGGCAGCCATGTTTCCCCGGGCGGGCGGCATGTACATCTACCTGCGGGAAGCCTATGGTTCGCTAGTGGGTTTCCTGTACGGATGGGCTTTTTTTACCGTCATACAAACCGGTACCATTGCAGCGGTAGGCGTAGCTTTTGCCAAATTTACGGCGTACCTGATTCCGGCGGTTAGTGAGAAAGAAATTCTGTTGAGTCTGGGTGGATTTCAGCTATCAGCGGCTCAGTTGGTTGCCATTGGGACGATTGTCTTTCTGACGTACATCAACAGCCGGGGTGTAGAAAATGGCGTTGCTGTACAGACGATCCTCACTACGGTTAAAATTCTCTCTTTGGTCGGTTTAACCATCGCCGGGTTGATTTGGGGAGCCAAAGCCGAGGTGTGGGAACAGAACTGGCAAAATGCCTGGACGCTGTCGGCCCTGACCCAGACTAATGGGCAAATCGAAAGTACCGCTCTGTCGGGACTCGCTTTTTTCGGAGCCATCGCCGTCGCCATGAAAGGCACTTTGTTTTCGAGTGATTCCTGGCATTCCATTACATCCATTGCGGGGGAAGTAAAAAATCCGCAGAAAAACATCGGCTTGAGTCTGGTACTCGGTACGCTGATTGTGACCTTCTTATACGTACTCACCAATGTCATGTACCTGGCTGTTGTACCCTTGTCCGAAATGGCCTTTGCCCCGAATGACCGCGTAGGCGTCGTTGCCGCTGATTACATTTTTGGCTCCTGGGGGACCATCGCCATTGCCATCATGATTATGATTTCCACGTTTGGCTGTAACAACGGATTGATTCTTTCCGGTGCCCGCGTGTACTACACCATGGCGAAGGATGGACTGTTTTTTCACAAGGCAGGTCTGCTCAACAAAAACAAAGTTCCCGCCTACAGTCTCTGGATTCAATGTGCCTGGGCGAGTTTACTTTGCCTGACGGGTGAGTACAACCGTCTGTTGGCTCTGGTCATTTTTGGCGTACTGATTTTCTATATCCTCACAATTCTGGGTATTTACATACTACGGGTCAAGCAACCCGATACCCCCCGCCCCTACCGGGCTTTTGGATACCCGTATTTGCCGATCATCTATATCGTTGTGGCCTTATTTCTGGCGGTACTGCTGTTGATTTTCGAAGCTCAGTATACCCTTCCGGGTCTGGGGTTGATTCTATTGGGAATTCCGGTGTACTATCTGGTCATGCGAAAAAAAGAACCGATTGAGGCGTAGTGTTCTAACACTTCTTACGTAAAGGCTTCCGGGAAACCGGAGGCCTTTTTTTATTTTTCTGAAACACCACCCTACTTAATGGCCTGGTTGACAAGGCCTTGATAAGTTTCTTTCGTACGCTTGGGCCGAATACAATTTTAGTAGACCTACTTTCTTTTCCATTCAGAAAAACTTTTTACTTTTGCACTTACTTAATAGTAAGTAAATATTTGAAAAGAGAGGTTGTATATGGCTGATACCCGAGAAAAAATACAGGAACTGGCCCGTATCCTGATTCAAACCAAAGGCTACAATGCTTTTAGTTTTGCCGACATTGCCGGACCCCTGCAAATCAAAAACGCGGCCATTCATTACCATTTTCCATCGAAGGAAGCTCTGGGCATTAGCGTCATTACGGAAGGTACGACGGCTATGCAAGAAGCCTTCCGTCAGTGGTCTTCTTTACCAGAATGCCAACAGGTAGAGGCGTTTGTCACCACCTTTGGGCAATGGCAGCAGCAGGGCCTGGTCTGCCTGATGGGTTCACTAAGTCCTGATTTTGGTACGCTACCGGCTGGTATGCAACAGGGTCTGCACCAGATGTGTACAAGCATTATCGACTGGCTTACTGAACGCCTCGAACAGGGGCGGCAAAAGCAACAATTCCATTTTGAAGGTGAGGCCCGAATTCGGGCGATGATGGTAGTTTCCCATCTGATCTCTTCCCTACTGCTTTCCCGCGTTTTCGAAGAAGATACCCTTTCACAAACGACCCCACAACTGCTTCAGGACTTATTCTAATTCAACATACCGATGAATCGCGTAGTCATTACGGGGCTTGGTGCCCTAACGCCCCTGGGCAATACCGTTTCAGATTTCTGGAACCACCTCATTGCGGGTACGAGCGGAGCCGCCCGTATTACCAAATTTAATCCCGAGGCCTTTCGCACGCAGATTGCCTGTGAACTCAAGGATTTCCGGGCGTCAGATTATCTGGACAGAAATGAAATCCGCCGTACCGATCCTTTCACCCAGTACGCTCTCATTGCCGCCGATCAGGCCATTGCGGATTCTGGACTCGATTTCAGTACCATGGATCCCTTTGATACGGGCGTCATCTGGGGCTCCGGTCAGGGCGGGATGGAAACCTTCGAAGAGCAGGTCAAAGAATATACCTTAGGTCAGTTTAAACCCCGATTCAATCCCTTTTTTGTTCCCAAACTCATTGTCAACATGGCTTCGGGCATGATCTCGATCAAACATGGGCTCATGGGGATCAATTACACCACCGTATCCGCCTGTGCCACGTCGAATACCGCTATTATGGATGCCTTCAACTACATCCGTTGGGGTAAGGCCAAGGTGATGGTGACGGGTGGTTCGGAAGCTCCCATTACGGAAGCATCGGTGGGAGGTTTTGCGGCGATGAAAGCCATGTCCACGCGAAATGATGATCCAGCTACGGCTTCGCGGCCGTTTGATGTAGCTCGCGACGGCTTTGTTATGGGCGAAGGAGCGGGTGCCCTGATTCTGGAAGAGTACGAACATGCCAAAGCCCGGGGTGCCCGCATTTACGCTGAACTCGGTGGGGCAGCCATGACGGCAGATGCGTACCACATGACCGCCACGCACCCCGAAGGCATCGGGGCTATGCAGGCCATGAAATTGGCTTTGAAAGATGCCGAACTTCCGCTCGAAGCCGTCGATTACCTGAATGTCCACGCGACTTCAACGCCCGTGGGCGATTTGAGTGAAATCAACGCGATTCAGGGGCTCTTTGGTAACGATCCCCGGCATTTACACCTCAGTGCTACCAAGTCGATGACAGGGCACTTGCTGGGAGCAGCGGGAGCCGTTGAAGCCATTGCCTGTATACTGGCGATTAAAAACAGCCTTATTCCTCCTACCATCAATACTGAACAACTGGATCCACAGGTTCCGGCAGACTTGCCAATCATACGGGGCGAGGCTCGGGAGCTGGCAGTTGAGGTCGCCATGAGCAATACGTTTGGCTTCGGTGGACACAATGGTATTGTCGTTTTCAAAAAGTTTAGAGGCTAAAACGAACGAGTCTTTTCCACGGGGAAAGGCTCGTTCGTTTTCTGATTCATTCGCTACTTAAAAGGCTTTAGTAGGCAGAAAAAGCGGTTTGGCCCTTATTTGGCGTATGGTCCGTGGCAACCCGCATGGAAGGGATTAATTTGCGAGTCTTTTGACAAGCCTGGCGAAGACTATTCCTGCTCTTTAATCTATTTTTTCATGCGTAAACCCTTACTCATTGGGGCGTTGGCTCTTTCCCTGGGATTCACGGAAAGCTACGCCCAGCAAGTATACCACTTCACGAAAGGCTGGGTGGCTACCCTGCCGCAGCGGTACGGCCGCGAAGCCATTTATACCGACGAACTGGTGTACCAGATGCACACGAAGCAGCTGAAAACACCGGGTTCTGATTCAGAAATTAAATGGCAAGCCATCGAAGCCGACAGCACCAAACGCCTGCGAGCCCGGATGAATTCGTTTCGTAGCTCGGGAGGTCCGGCCGGACCAGGTATTACGCCGGGGAGCCTTCGCGGTGGCATTGGCGGTAACGGGGGTTACCTGTATCTGACCTACACCTCGCCTAAAGCCCAGACGGCCCTGCTGAATATTAAAGGCAACAGTCAGGTTTACGTCAATGGCGAGCTGCACATGGGCGATCCGTACAGCATGGGTTATCTGCACCTGCCCGTTTCGCTCAAAAAAGGGTTGAATGAATTTTACGTACGCGGTTTGTCCATTACGGCGAATCTGACGTTTCCGGAAAAACCCGTTTTGCTAAATACGGATGACCTGACGCTACCTTCTGTTGTACCGGGCACTGCCAACGAATCCTTACAGGGAGCTTTGGTGGTTTTAAACACGACGACTAAAGAACTCACGGGCCTGCAAA
>NZ_JBMDWJ010000114.1:0-5318 GCF_048595215.1 Siphonobacter sp. | reverse complement strand
CTGCGTTCCGATCAAAGCTTTAGCAGCATATTCCCATTCAGCTTCCGTTGGCAGGCGATAGTTGGGTAGAACGTAACCCGTTTCGATAGCGGCACGACCTCCTGAGTATTGTTTGGAAGCTGCTTCTGCCGTAGCATCCGTTGCCGCCTCTTCACCTTTTTTCTTTCGTCCGGCTTTTTTACCACCGCTGGTTGCTTTGCGAGCCAGATCGTTATTAACAGCTCCCGTACGCCAGGCCGAGTAATCCTGAGCCTGTACCCATGATACACCCACTACTGGGTACATCCGGAAACCGGGGTACCGCAGGTATTGATCTACATAGGTATCGTTGAAGGCCATTTCACCCGCCCAAACCGTGGTATCGGGCAGAGCTGATTCGTAAAACTCCTGCGAAGAATCTTTCTGAACCGCGTAAAGGTATTCCAAGTAGTGAACGTTGGCAATTTCGGTTTCATCCATAAAAAATGACTGTACCGTTACCGTACGCTCTACGTTATCGTGTACCCCAGCCACATCCTCTTCCAGCGAACCCATTACAAAGCGGCCACCTTCGATATACACCAAGTTAGGTCCAGTAGGCTGACCTTTAAAGCTTTTAGGCGTCGAGAATCCTTCTTTTGCGTTGTAAGCAATGCCTGTGGCCGTACTATTTTTCCCAATGTGACCACTATCGGGTCTTTTATTCTTATTACAGGCTGTTGTTAGTAACACTAAGGCCCCTAACAAATAAACTGACGCAATTCTCATCATTGCAGGTATATGGTTTGGAATATCGCTTTTTACGTGTTTAGTATTTCAAGGCGTTGTTTCCTAATTTCCGAAAACAACGCCTTGAAAGCTCATTCAGTATCTCACAAAAATAGAAGATTAGCGGGAATTACTTGATAACCGTTCGTTCATTCCTAAAGCCTTTCTCCTTAAAATACGCATTACCAGATGAATCTCATTCGTTACGCTACTGAAACTTTCTCGCCCGAACTTACCATTTGACCTAGTAATTGATCTAACTCCGTAACCTGACGTAAGTTTTCAGCTAGTAGCTGAAGTTTGCCTTTGACATCCTTCAATACCACTTTGCGTGGGTTAGCCTTCACAAAATCAAGAACTTTGCCAAAACGCTCGGATTGGAAATATGCCTCATTCTCACCAGAAACGAATGTTCCTTTCAATGTATTTTGTTTGAGCGTTAATTTTTCAAAACCAATTTGTTCCGCTTTCCAACGAACCCGTACCAGATCCACCAAATCGCGTACTTCTTCGGGGGCCGAACCAAATCGGTCGGTTACTTCCGAAAGAAAGGCCTGCAATTCGGCCTCGTTTTTCATGTTGTCGAGGCGGTTGTATAAACTTAGTCGCTCTGAGATATTAGATACGTAATTCTCAGGAATCAGGACGGGTAAATCCGTTTCAATCTGGCACTCTACCCGCAGATTATTCGCGGCCCGGGCCAGTTCATCGGCAAACAGGTCTTTAAACTGCGTTTCTTTCAGCTCCCGAACGGTTTCGTCCAGAATTTTATGATACGTCTCAAAGCCTAAATCGTTAATGAAGCCACTTTGTTCAGCTCCCAGCAAATTTCCTGCTCCGCGAATGTCCAAATCCCGCATGGCAACCTTGAATCCATCTCCCAATTCGGTGAATTCTTCCAAGGCTTGTAACCGTTTCCGAGAGTCCGTACTCAGGAGTGACAAGGCAGGAGTAAGCAGGTAACAATACGCTTTTTTATTGGAACGGCCGACGCGACCCCGCATCTGGTGCAAATCGCTCAAACCGAATAATTGAGCCTGATTAATAAGGATGGTATTGGCGTTCGGAATGTCCAAACCCGCTTCAATGATGTTCGTTGAAATCAGAACGTCATATTCGCCTTCAATGAATTTCATCATTACTTTCTCCAGCCGGTCCCCGTCCATCTGCCCGTGAGCAATACCGATTTTTGCGTCGGGTACCAGCTTCAGTATCATATTTCCTAGCGACTCCAGATCGCCAATGCGGTTGTGAACGAAGAAGACCTGTCCGCTCCGCTTCATTTCCCGCATCACCGCGTCCCGGATTTTGAGTTCGTCAAACACCATCAATTCCGTCGTAACGGGCTGGCGGTTTGGCGGCGGTGTAGCAATGACCGATAAATCACGGGCTCCCATCAGGGAGAAATGCAGGGTACGGGGAATGGGCGTTGCCGTTAGCGTCAGGACATCGACGTTAAGCTTAAATTCTTTGAGCCGATCCTTCACTTTTACTCCAAATTTCTGCTCCTCGTCCACAATCAGTAAACCCAAATCCTTGAATTTGACGTCTTTGCCCACAATTCGGTGCGTACCAATCAGAATACTCGTTTCTCCCGACTCGACGCGTTTGAGTGTTTCCTTGATCTGCTGCGTCGTTTTGAAACGATTGATGTACTCCACTTTTACTGGAAAACGCTCAAAACGATCCCGGAAGGTGCGGTAATGTTGCATCGCCAATACCGTCGTGGGTACCAGTACGGCCACCTGCTTGTTATCCGAAGCGGCTTTGAAAGCCGCTCGCATGGCCACTTCCGTCTTTCCAAAACCTACGTCCCCACAGACCAGACGATCCATCGGGTGGGGTTTTTCCATATCCTCTTTCACTGCCGACGTAGCCTTAGCCTGATCGGGCGTATCTTCGTAGAGGAAGGACGATTCCAGCTCTACCTGTAGAAACGTATCGCGGGAATAGGCATAACCCGGAGCCAGGCGGCGTTTGGCGTATAGCTCGATTAGCTCGGCGGCGATGTCTTTCACCTGCCGTCTGACTTTGGCCTTTTTGTTCTCCCACTCCGGCGAGCCCAGTTTACTTAATGAAGGCTGCGTACCTTCCTTCCCCGTATACTTGGCGATTTTGTGCAAGCTCTGTACGTTGACCACCACCGTATCATTGTCGCGAAATACTAGCCGAATCCCCTCCTGCTGGTGGTCGCCTATGTCGATTTTTACCAGTCCGGCAAAGCGGCCAATACCGTGGTCAATATGCGTTACGTAATCACCGGGAGCCAGTGTTTTGAGTTCTCGTAAGGTAAGAGCTTTGGACTTACTGTATTTATCCTTGATTCGGTACCGATAAAACCGATCAAAAATCTGGTGATCGGTAAAACAGGCGATTTTCAGCGTATCGTCAATAAAACCTTCCCGCAAGGATACGTTTACGCCCTGGAAACGGACGCTATCATTGGCTTCACCCACAATTGAAGACAATCGCTCCAGTTGCTTCTGCGTTTCAGAAACCACAATATTAGTATAGCCCCGGTACTGCTGTTCGTGCAGGGTTTCGATGAGTCGATTGAAATCTTTATTGAAACTCGGTTGTGGTTTCGAGGCGTAATTGATCCGAAGTTCACTGGCCGGAAGCGTACTGCCATCGGCGGGTTTGAAGTAAAATCGCTTCCCAAATTCAACGCTTGGAAATTCCTTGATTTGATTCAGGAAACCCCGCCTGGTCTCAAACAACTGCGAGGGTTCGTGAATGACTTTGATTCCCCCACTCCGTTCGACAATTGCCTGAAAACTCTTCTCTACGTTTTCGAAACAGATACCGATGAGTTCCAGCGTTAGTTCTACGTCTTTGAACCAAATACGGGTTGTTTCTGGAAAAAAGCTCAGAAAAGAATCCCGGCTTTCCTGAATCAGTTTTGTCTGTACATCCGGGATAATATTGATCCGGGAAACGGATTCTTTGGACAACTGCGTATCCGGATCGAAGGTACGGATCGACTCCACTTCATCACCAAACAAGTCGATCCGATACGGGAATTCGTTAGCATAACTATATACGTCGATAATCCCACCGCGAACGGCAAACTGCCCGGCTTCGTACACAAAGTCGGTTCCTTCAAAATCCTGACTCAGCAGAAATTCGGTTAGGAATTCCGTATCCAGTTTTTCTCCCACTGAAATGGTAAAGGTATTCTTTACCAGCGAGCGGCGATTGATTACTTTCTCGCTCAGGGCTTCGGGATAGGTAACGATGAGCGTTTTGTTACTCTTGTCATTGATTCGGTTCAGTACTTCCGACCGCATCAGTACGTTGGCGTTGTCGATCTCCTCATACTCATACGGCTTTTTGTACGACATGGGGAAGAGCAACACGTGATCTTCGCCCAGTAGATTTTGCAGGTCATTGTAGAAGTAAGCCGCTTCCTCCTTATCGGATAAGACCACCAGCGAAGACACCGGGTGATTTTGATAGTGGGCCGCTACGAGTACGGCATCCAGACTACCGGTTATTCCTTTGATCTGTAAGTGGTAATCGTCGGGTTGTTTACTCTGAAGTCGTTCGCCCATGAGCCGGATAAAAGCGTCATTCCGATACAACGTCAACAAATCTTTAATCAGCATAGGGTTTATTTTGTAGCTTTCGCTCTGGGCTATTCGCTTTTCGATGAAATTTGTTCGTAAAAATCAAAGGGTTCTGGGTAAGAATCATAGCTAATTCCGTACCAGGGAAACTAGAGAGTGAGCCGCGTTGCCCGATTACACCGAACGCAGTAATCCCCGTCGTATGCCGAATGTATCGGTACCGACGAGGGGCTTTATAAAAACGACCAGAACCGGGGCAAAGTTCAGTATTTTATCAATTTAACCACTCTAAATGAACGGATTTCTGAGCTACCTCCAAAGCAACTGGCTCGAGTTAAGCGGCGTTAGTACGGGTATCATCTGCGTCTGGCTCAATACGCGGCAAAACGTCTGGGGATTCTTCTGGGGACTGATCAGCGTGGGGCTGTACACCGTCATTTTCTGGGAAGCCCGCCTCTACGGAGACATGGGTTTACAAATTGTCTTTGCTCTGTTAAGCATCTATGGTCTGTATCAATGGCTCTATGGTGGGGTCGGACATACCCAGCTTCACGTCCGAAAACTTCCCCGGCACTTCATCGGCTGGTTACTGGCTCTGACACTCGGTGGAACCGCTCTGTTGAACTGGGTACTCAGCCGTCTGACGGACGCCAGCCTGCCGCTACTCGATTCGTTTACGACCACGGTAAGTCTCATCGCCCAGTGGATGCTTGGACGCAAGTTTATTGAAAACTGGTACCTCTGGCTTTTTGTCGACCTGATTTACGTTGGCATATACGTCTATAAAAATTTGTATTGGACGGCCTTTCTCTATGGCGTTTATCTGATACTTTGCGTCGTCGGTTACCGGGATTGGAAAAAAGATTTAGCTCCCGTTTCACTGGCTTAATTTAAACTTGTACCCGGTTAAGTTCCTAACGGTGAATGGCTTCTGGACTCAGCATTCATTTACTTCTTCCTACTGACTTTACATCTGGAAAATTAATCTTCTAATTATTTAAA
>NZ_JBMDWJ010000113.1:0-10558 GCF_048595215.1 Siphonobacter sp. | reverse complement strand
AGTTTCCAGTTTCCAGTTTCCAGTTTCCAGTTTCCAGTTTCCAGTTTCCAGTTTCCAGTTTCCAGTTTCCAGTTTCCAGTTTCCAGTTTCCAGTTTCCAGTTTCCAGTTTCCAGTTTCCAGTTTTTTAGGTAAAACCCGGTAAAGTTAGCGGGACGGGTTATCCGTAGCATTCGTTACGGATGTTAACGTTGGTAGGCTGTGCCTTCCGGGCGGGTCGAGTACCCGCATTGCATACGGGGCTAAGCATATGGAATTCCTTCGGGATTGGTGTTTTTAAGAGAGTGAGTTTATGCTGGTAGGAATTTTCTGAGAATGCTTAGTTTGGTTCTTGCTGGAAGGGCGGGTAGAGAGGTAAAAACGAGCTTGCCTTGAGTACTAACTTTCTAAAGCAAAATGTTTTCTGGGAAGAAGATAAAACCGTGGAATAGAGAGCGGCAAAAACTGAAAACTCCAAACCGAAAACTCTAAACTCTACGCTGAATTTCGTACCTTTGCGGCTCGAAACAAGTTCTTTGACTAATCGCTTTTACCGAATATGCTGAATCGGAGGACGTTGCGAATCAAGGCCATGCAAACACTTTATGCATTGTATCAGGCTGAACGTTCCAACTACCAACTAGCCCAGGATTTCATCGTTGAAACCCTGCAACCCGACCTCAATTCCATGGAACGTCAGGACCCCGAACGCTTTGAAGGCCTTCGGAAACTGGCCCTGATGCAACTGGAGGAGTCGGTTACCAAAAAAGATACCGAAGAAGAAATTCCGTTGATGGCCCGTCAGGTGGCTACGGAAGCTCTGAATTATTACCGGCAGAAAACCCAGCAGGATCGCCTTCGCTTCGTACGCGACGCGACAGCGGATATTGAACGCATCTATGATCAGTATCTGATGATTTTGCTGCTCTTACTGGAGTTGGCCGAGGAAGCTCAATTGTATCAGGAACGTCGTTATCTGGACGAAGGCCTGAATACGAGTGTACTGGCGAGTAACCAATTTATTCATGCTCTGCGGGATATGCCTACGTTTGAAAACGAAGTCATCCGCCGGAACTTGAAGTGGACGGAAGAAGACCGGGTGCAATACATCCGCCCCTTCTTTAAGGACATTCGGCAGGATGCTACGTTCCAGCAATACTGCCAGCGTAACCAGCATACGCCCGCCGAGGATGCCGACCTCGTAATGCACCTGTTAAAACAACTGGTGTTTAAGAACGAGATGATTAAGACGGTATTCGATGAGCAAAATCTGTACTGGAGCGAAGACAAAGACATTCTGCGTAGCCTAACGACGAAGACGGTAAAGTCTTATCAGGATGGTGATCTTCGCCTGCAAACGCTCTTACCCGGCGGCGAAGACGATGTTAAGTTTTTTAAGGACTTACTGCGGCATACCCTCGACAATGAAGAACGCTTCATGCAGTTCATCGTTGATCAAGTAACGAACTGGGATTCCGAACGGATCGCCTTGACGGACCGGATTCTACTGATGATGGCTCTGGCAGAAATGATTTACTTCCCCGGTATTCCGGTAAAGGTGACCATCAACGAATTTATTGAAGTAGCCAAGGATTACTCGACGCCCCGCAGTGGACAATTCCTGAACGGGGTACTCGATACGCTTTCAGCAAAACTTCGCGAAGATGGTACCATTCGGAAGAGTGGTCGTGGTTTGATCGATAATCGTTAGAAAAGTTTTCGCGGGCCTATTCTACATTTCCCTTACTTTTACAAAAGTGAAAGGTTGGAAAAAAAGGAGACTTCTTGATTATCAATCTTCGAAGGCCAGGAACACTAATTTGACGAATGGTTAAACCCGGTCAAATGGGTAGTTTCGAAAACAAAAACGTATCGAATGTACTTTTTAGAGCATTCGAATCTTTATAGAAAAACCATGAAAAAATCAACCCTTACTTTATTAGGCTTTTTGGCCGGTACGGCGGTTGGGGCTTCGGTAGGAATTCTGTATGCTCCCGACAGCGGTGAGAATACACGCGATCGCCTGGGGTACCGTCTTTCAAAATATCGTGAGCACTTGCAACAGCTTATTGCTGACTTAATGGCTCAAAGTGACTTGCCCGAAAGTCTGGCGAAGACCGAAGGAAAAAAAGTAGTAGACGAAGCTCGCGAGAAAGCTGAACGCCTGCTGGCGGATGTAGAATCACTCATGGGCCAGATTAAAGGACACTAAGCTAATTGTTGTTTACCGTTTCTCGGTGGAGATCTTTTAGCGAAAAACTCTACCGAGAAACCGTAAACCCCCTTCCGATGAAAAGCAAGTTTGTAGTAGGTCTGCTGTGCTGGGGTTTGCTGTTTTCCTGCAATACGGGAAAGCAACAAACAGCTACGACGGATGACCCTACCAAATTCCCCATCCTCAAGTTCGATCAGCCCGAAGTAGATTTGGGTAAAGTAACGGAAGGCGATACGCTGATACACCGCTTTGCGTTTAAGAATACGGGTAATGCTCCGCTGGTTATTCAGTCCGCTTCGGCTTCCTGTGGCTGTACGGTTCCCGTGATTCCGCTCAAACCCATCGCTCCGGGTGATACGTCGAGTTTGCTGGTGAAATTCAACAGCAAAAACAAAGTAGGAGCGAACACCAAGACCGTTACGGTCGTGTCGAATACCAAGCCTGAAACCACAACCGTGGCGTTCCGGGTAGAAGTACTCGAAACAGCTACGCATTAACATCCCCTTGTTCTCGAATCCTAAATCTTAAACCTAGTTATGATGCTCTTACAAGCACCCGCCAGTGGCTCCAACTGGATGCAACTCGTTCTGATGGGCGGTATTTTCGTTGTCATGTATTTCTTCATGATTCGGCCCCAGCAGAAAAAGGCGAAAGATCAGCAGAAATTCATCACCGACATGAAAGAAGGCGATGCGGTTGTTACTATTGGTGGCTTACACGGAAAAATCGTGGAGACTACCGAGAAAACCGTGACGCTCGACGTGGGCCGCGGTATGCGTTTAGTTTTTGATAAAACGGCCATTTCTCGCGACAGTTCCATTCGTTTGGGACAATAATCGGACGCTGTGTACCCATGCTTCCACAGGGAACGTGATTTTATACGTTTCTAGTCAATAGTATGAAGCATGATTACTCACAGTTAACCGATCAATAGGTATTGATCATTGAAAGTATGAAACCTGACTGGAAAGTCGCGAGTCTCTGCCTGGTAGGGGCTCTGCTTTTCTGGTTGATGAATGCTCTTAACAAAGAGGGATATTCAGCCCGATTAGCGTATCCGTTACAAGTAGCCTACGATGATTCATTGTACGTGCCTACTTCTCCGCTTCCGCGGCAAATTCAAGCCAGTATTACGGGCAATGGATGGGATTTACTTTGGCGTACTTTGTCGTTAGGCAATCAGCCAATTACGTACGCCATTACGAATCCCCTGCATACCAAGTTTATCAACACGGCTTCTTTGACCAATTTGCTGTCGGATCAATTGAAAGAAACGCAGGTAAATTACATTATAGCCGATTCGCTGGATGTCAGTTTTGAGCGACGGGTGGTAAAAACTGTAAAATTACAGGCCGATACCAGTGCCGTTCGCTTTCCCAGACATTTTGTAATCTCAACAGTTATTAACGTAATTCCGCAAAGCATTACGGTAGAAGGCCCCGAGTCGGCGATGCGGGAGGTGCCCAATACGATTCTGATTCCACTCCCCAAGAAAATTTCGGGAGATTTTGACGAACGTTTGGCCATTCCTTACGTAAATGCACCGAATGTCAACGCAACGGCGAAACAGGTCAATATTAGTTTTGAAATCGCTGAATTACTGAGTCCGCCACCCGGAAGTAAATAACGTAATCGTTTCATAAAACGCGACTCCCGTACCGATTGGAGTCGCGTTTTTGTATTTTTAGCTATGAGTAAGGTCATTGGTATCACGGGAGGGATTGGTTCGGGGAAGAGCCTCATTGCCCGTATTTTTTCTACACTCGGCATTCCGGTATACGAAGCCGATGACCGGGCCAAGCGGCTCATGAATACAGATTTGGAGTTACGTCAGCAATTGGTAGAATTACTCGGGAAAGAAGCCTATACTGCCGAAGGTATCTACAACCGGAGCTGGGTGGCTGGACAGGTATTCCATAATCCGGAACTCTTACAGAAACTTAACGCCCTGGTGCATCCCCGAGTCCGGCAGGATGGAATCGACTGGGCTGCTCGCTACCCCGAGGCTCCGTACCTGATCTATGAAGCCGCCATTATGAAGGCGGCGGGACAGGGGAATAACTTCAGCAAAGTCATTGTCGTAGAAGCCCCACTCGATTTACGTATTCAACGGGTACGTCAGCGTGACCAGCGTTCGGAAGCAGCAATTCGGGACATTATCGCCCGTCAGGCCTCCGTAGAAGAACGGCGGCAAATCGCTGATTACGTGATTCACAACGACGAAAAAACACCCTTGATTGATCAGGTATTGAAGCTGGACCAGGAATTCAGACGCCTGTAGGAAAGCTCATTTGGGCAGCGTTACTAGTGGAGCTATAAGCTCTATGAGGATCGGTATATCTCCGGCCTCTAGACTTGTCAACCCCGAAGGGTTCCATGTAAATAGCTCCGTATACCATGCAGGGAGATAGGAATAGCTAAATCATCCCCCGAGCCTTCACTTCCAGATACTTGTTAATGGTATTGACCGTCAGTTTCTCCGGCGGCGTAAGGATCGATTGAATGCCATACTGCTGCAACTCCCGCATGATTTGCTGCTTTTCGTAAAAGAACTTCTCCGCGATGGTCTTCAGGTAAATCTCTTCCGTAGTATGAGCCGGAGCGTTCAGTAAGGCCCGTAATTCTGTATTCTCAAAAAAGATAACGATCAACAGATGATCCTTGGCCAGCCGACGCAGGTAAGGTAAGACGCGTTGCAGGGCGTTAACCGTCTCGAAATTGGTAAACAGGACCAGTAAACTTCGCTGACGAATCTGATTCTTCACCTGTACGTATAGGGATTCATAGTCCGTTTCGAGAAAGCGGGTCTTTTGCCGATACAGCAATTCCATGATGCGTTGCAACTGTCCCGGTTTCCGATCCGCGGCTACCCAGGGACCTCGCTGGTCCGAAAAGGTGAGTACACCGGCTTTATCCTGCTTAAGCAAGGCAATGTTACTCATTACCAATGTTGCGTTGATAGCGTAATCGAGCAAACTCAAACCGTCGAAGGGGCTTCGCATGACGCGACCTTTGTCAATTAGACAGTAAATAGCCTGCGATTTTTCTTCCTGGTAGGCGTTCACCATCAGTTCATTCCGCCGGGCCGTCGCTCGCCAGTTGACGGAGCGGACTTCATCGCCTGAAACGTAGGGACGGATTTGCTCAAACTCCTGACTCATCCCCACCCGCCGAATTTTTTTGATACCCAGATCGGTCAGGCGACTGGAGATAGCCATGAACTCGTACTGCTTCATTTGCAGAAACGACGGGTACACGGCCACCTGCTGATCCTGCGAGAACCGATAACGACGTTTCAACAGCCGCAGCGGGCTTTGAACGTACACATTAACGGCCCCGAAATCGTACTCGCCGCGTTGTACGGGCCGTAGCTCGTAGCGGATAATCTGCTCCGTCGCTGGAGTAAGCATCGTTTTGAAGAGCACATCCCGTTTTTGAAACTGTGCAGGGATTTCATCAATAATTTCGAGCGATACCGGAAATTTGTAGTGGTTTTCCAGAAAGATGGAAACGGGATTGGCATCGCCGTTGGAAAGCCGGTCTGCTACGTCCCGGCGAGCAAAAAAAGCCTTTGCTCTTGGATACAACAACAGGCCGTCAAAAACAGTCCCGACTATAAAAACGAAAAAGAGTACCTGAATCAGTCCGAATAGCCAGGGGACCATGAAGGAAAGCAGAAACAGGAAAATGATTCCGATCAGTACCGTAAAGAATAGTCGGGAGAGGTATAGCGAACGAATGAAATGCACGGGATCAAGCGTCGGTTTAGTCGATTCTATCAAAGATAGACAGGACATCCGTACCGACAAAAATCCATCGGTTCCGGATAAAAAAAGCTCTGGTACTTAAACCAGAGCTTTTGTAGTTACTGCAACTTGGCAATCTCTGCCCGTACAAAATTCATCAGACTGGCAATGTGTTCTTTGGAGAAATCGAACGGTATGTTGGCTGCCGCGTAAATTTCGCCCATGGGTCGGGTATACCCGAGTTTGAGGGCGTTGAGGTAGCCTTCGAGCCCCTTTTGTGGATTTTCCTTGAAATTTTTCCAGACCCCAATGGCACCTAGTTGAGCGATACCGTATTCGATGTAGTAGAACGGCACTTCGTAAATGTGCAACTGCCGTTGCCACTGGTACGCTTTGAAACGCTCCAGGCCACTCCAATCGGTGATGCTATCGGTAAATTGTTCATAAATCCGTAACCAGGCTGCATTCCGTTCTTCGACACTATGGGTGGGGTTTTCGTACAACCAGTGCTGGAAGGCATCGACGGTAGCTACCCAGGGCAGCGTTTCGATGATGTCTTCGAGGTGTTCCAGCTTCGCCCGACGCAGGTCTTCCGGATTCGGGAAAAAGACGTCCCAATGGTCCATGGTGATCAGCTCCATACTCATGGAAGCCAGTTCCGCCACTTCACTCGGCACATTCCGGAAGCTATTCAACGCCAGATCCCGCGTAACGATGCTGTGGACGGCGTGGCCCCCTTCGTGCAGAATCGTCACCATATCCCGCAGGTTCGACGTTGCATTCATAAAAATGAAAGGTACACCCGATTCTTCCAGGGGATAATTGTAGCCACCCGGAGCCTTGCCCTTCCGTGATTCCAGGTCAAAGCGACCCATCGTACGCATCACGCGGAGGTAGCTACCCAACTCAGGATCTAGGCGGTCGAATACTTCAATGGTTTTGGTCAGCAAATCTTCGCCACTCGTAAAAGGTTTCAGCGGCGGCTGGCCCGAGGGATCTACCAACTTATCCCAGGGGCGTAATTCTGTTAGCTGCAAGGCCTGTTTACGATCCTTCGACAATTCGTTCAATACCGGTACAACGGTGCTGGCGATAGCCTCGTGGAAGTGAAAACAGTCTTCCACCGTATAGTCAAAACGGCCCATTGCGGCGAACATATAGTCACGGTAGTTCGCAAAACCCGCATTTTGAGCCAGTTGATGCCGTAAATTCCGAAGCTGGTTAAGTAAGGTGTCGAGGGCTTCGTGATCCTGATAACGCCGCTCCCAGATAGCCCGCCAGGCTTCCTCGCGGATGGTGCGGTCAGTCTGCATCAGTCGGTCACCCGCTTTTTGCAGAGTCATTTCCTCGCCATCGAGCGTAACGGTCATGGCTCCGGCGATGTTACCGTACTGGCTTTGCAGAGCTTGCTGCTGCGTAAACAAGGGGACGTTTTCCGTTCGGAAAATTTCGATTTGCCGACGAATAGCCCGTAAGGTTACAAAATACCCTTCATCGGTTAATTCATCCACGTACGGACTAGCCAGGGCTTTCTGATCCAGCTGGTTCGCGAATTCCGTCCATTGGGGCTGAATGTGTTCATTGAAAATCGTGAACGCTTCCACGTACGCCTCATTGGCCGTATCGGTCGTCATGCGAATGTACCGCCAAGCGAAGTTTTCGGAAAGGTAGCTTTCCAGTTCAGACCGGTCCTGAAACCACTGCCGTAATTCATCGGCATTGAGGACCAGACGGTCGCGGAGTTCTTCAAAAAAGGGCTGCACACTCGCCCAATCACTTAATTCGTAGGCCGCCGGAAGAAACAGCCGGGGGCGTTGTACAAGAGTTTCTGCCATAATGAAAGTCGTTCGTCACCCAAAAATAAGCCTGCGAGAATCGGGCGTTTAACGCCCCTAACAGGCGAAATGTTTCAACAGAAAAACGAATGAAACGCCTTCGTTAACCTCTTTTTTTTTCTGTTAAAGTAAACGCCTGTGCATGCAGCTCAGGGTTTGGTTCATTCTAAATTTTGCACTCAAGCTACACTTTACAACAGGAAATTCGGCTAAAAAATCCTTTTCTTTGAAAAACATAAACCTCTAGCTGAATCTCAATGCCTCTACTGCTCACCTTTCTGGCTATTGTTCTCCTTATTATTCTCATTGCGTACGTACGACTGGATACCTTTCTGGCTTTTCTGATTATCTGTATCGGTCTGGGTCTGGCCAGTGGTATGGAAGTAACCGCCGTCGGGCAGGCCATCCGAAAGGGAATCGGTGATACGCTCGGCGATCTGGTGCTAATTGTGGGCTTTGGGGCCATGCTCGGTAAACTGGTAGCCGAAAGCGGTGCGGCCCAACGAATTACGGATGCACTGGTACTGGTATTCGGGACCAAAAACTTACCCTGGGGCATGGCTCTGGCGGGTTTCGTCATTGGCATTCCGCTGTTCTATAATGCCGGTTTCGTCATTGTCTTTCCTTTGATCGTGGCCGTTTCAGTATCGGCCCGCGTACCTATTCTGACGGTAGGCATTCCCATGCTTTCGGCCTTGTCGGTGGCTCACGGGTATCTGCCGCCTCATCCTTCGCCAGCAGCCATTGCCGGACGTTTTAATGCAGATTTGGGAAAGGTACTGCTCTACGGAATTGCGATTGCCATTCCCGCCATCGCGATTGCCGGACCCATTTTTGGGCGGACCCTTCGTCAATATAGCCCGACGCTTGATCCGGATTTGTTATCGGTAAAGAAGTTGCCCGCGGATCAACTGCCTAGTCTGGGGATTAGTCTGTTTACGGCCTTATTGCCCGTAATCTTATTGGCCATTACGACCATTTTTAAGCCGTATTTACCGCCTAATCCAGTCATTCAACTGATCAGCGAACCGTACTTTGGTATGTTTCTTTCAGTACTGGTCGCCATGTACACGCTGGGCCTGGCTCGGGGTCAGTCCATGAAAATGGTAACCAAGCAGTTGGAAGAAGCTTTCAAGGGCTGTTCGCCAATCTTATTGGTGGTGGCCGGAGCCTCGGCCCTGAAGGAAATCATGCAGTCAGCGGGCATTAGTACCTTTCTGGGGCAGCAATTACAGCAATTGCCCGTCTCGCCGCTCGTACTAGGTTGGGCCATGGCGGGCCTCATTCGTATCTGTGTGGGTTCGGCTACGGTAGCGGGTCTGACGGCCGTTGGCATCATTGCCCCCCTGCTGGCGGCCCGTCCGGAGGTTTCACCCGAGCTGATGGTACTATCCATCGGAGCCGGCAGTCTGATGTGTTCGCACTTCAACGACGGCGGTTTCTGGTTATATAAAGAGTATTTTAATCTAAGTATTAAAGATACGCTGAAGACCTGGACGGTGATGGAGACCATGGTTTCGATTATTGGTCTGGTAGGCGTTCTGATTATCAATGCTTTTATCTAAGATTTACATTAACGACAAGAAATTTCCATGACTGAAGATTGGTTCACGCTCCATCATCCTGACCTAGTTCCTTCACCCGGTATTGTATTCTATCAGGATCGGATTCGCCGGAATATTGCCATCATGGTGGCAATTGCCGGAAGTCCGGAGCGACTCATACCGCATACCAAAACCCACAAAACCATTGAAATCCTGAAGCTCCAGCTGGAGGTGGGGATTACGAAATTTAAAGTTTCGACCATCGCTGAAGCCGAAATGGCCGCCATGGCCGGAGCCCCCTGGGTGTTACTGGCGTATCCGGTAGTGGGACCGAATGTAGCCCGCTGGCACCAGCTAATGCAGCAGTATCCGGAAACGAGCTTCCAGGCTTTAGTCGATAACCCGATTACAGCTCACGCGATCCATACCTATTTTGGGGAGGAAAAAGCTCCGGTTTTTATCGATGTAAACAATGGCATGGATCGTACCGGAGTAGAAGTAGGAAATCTACAAAGCCTGATCGACTATGTGCATACACTGCCCAACCTGGAACTGAAAGGTCTGCACATCTACGACGGCCATATCCGTAATACAGATTTCGAAGAACGGAAGGAAGTTGTAGACGCCGCCTATCAACGCGTGATTGATGCCATTCAAGCGGACGACAACTGGATGATCATTACCGGTGGTACGCCCTCGTTTACGGTACACGCCCTGCGGACGGGTACTTATCTGAGTCCGGGTACCTGTCTACTGTGGGATTGGGGTTACGATGATTTGCTGGAAGAACAACCCTTTGAGTGGGCCGCTTTGATAGTAACGCGGGTCGTATCGAAACCCGCCGAAGGGTTGATTACCATCGATCTGGGGCATAAATCAGTAGCGGCCGAAAATCCAGTCAACCGACGGGTAAAGTTTCTTAATTTGGCGGAGTACGAATTACTCAGTCAGAGTGAGGAACATGGCGTAGTGCGAGTCAGTAGCTGGGAATCCATCGAGGTAGGCGATCTACTCTACGGCGTGCCGTATCACATTTGCCCAACGGTAGCCCTGCACGAAACGGCAACCATAGTAGAAAATGGGGAAGTTGTAGACGAATGGACTATTATATCACGAAAACGAAAAATTACCATTTAAGTACGGGTCGAAGTAGATAAACAAAAAGCGGTGAGGCCAGGGCTACACCGCTTTTTGTTTGAGGAAACCTGAAAAATAGGCCGGTTTTTAAGCCTTGATAATCA